>CAYJJM010000006.1:13746-20943 GCA_964370515.1 uncultured Oscillospiraceae bacterium
TATAATTAATGAAAACGATAGTGTAAGTGTTGAAGAAATGAGTATTGGAGATAATGATACACTGGGTGCTAGAACTGCAAACCTTTGGAATGCGGATGTGCTTATAATGCTTAGCAACATTGACGGAGTGTATAATAAAAATCCTAATTTATATGATGATGCAACTCTGATAGAAAAAATAAAGAACATTACTGAAATAGAAAAGGAAATAGAAATATTAGGCAAGAGTGAGTTTGGAACAGGAGGATTGAGCACGAAAATAAAAGCGGCAAAAATTGTAAAAGAATACGGAATCTACGCTATGCTTCTAAATGGAAACAAAGCGGATGTTATAATGGAGGTTCTCAAGGGTAAAGAAAAGGGAACGATTTTTTAAGAGGAGAGCAACTATGAAAATTGGATTTATTGGAATAGGTAATATGGGCGGGGCTATTTTGCAAGGCTACAGAAACCAAGCAAAAGAGGAAAATCATGATATTTTAATTTTCGATTTAAATAAAGAGAAAACTTTAAAAATGGCTCAAGACTTAGAGGTTGAATTCTGCCAAGGCCAAAAGGAACTTGTGAAAAAATCCGATGTTATAATTTTAGCTGTAAAGCCATACAATTTTGAAGAGCTATTAGAAGAAATAAAGAATGATATTAAGGAAGACAGCTTAATAATTTCTATAGCTGCAGGAGTAAGCATAAGATATATTAGAAAAAATATCGGTGAAAAGGGAAAAATAGTTAGGGTTATGCCAAACCTTCCTGCATTAATAAACCAAGGGGTGACATCTATTAGTAGAGAAGAAAACATTAGTGAAGCAATGTTTGAAGTGGCAAAAAATATTTTTGAAGGAATTGGAAAAGTATTTGAAGTTCCAGAAGATATGATACATACAGTCATAGGGGTTAGCGGAAGCAGTCCAGCATATACATGTATGTATATTGATGCTTTAGCAAGATCTGCGGAAAAAAGAGGAATGAAAAGGGAAGAAGCATTGGAATTTGCAGCATACTCTGTGGCAGGTGCTGCAAGAACAGTTATAGAAACTAAAGTTGACCCAGATGAATTAAAGAAACAGGTATGTTCCCCTAATGGCACAACCATTGCGGCTGTAAATAAGTTAGAAGAGCTAGACCTGTATGAAGTCATTGACAAGGGTTTTGAAGAAGCCTATAAACGTTCTAAGGAAATAACAAAATAAAATATATATGAACAGCCAGTTCTTCTGCAATCCACAAAAACGAGAAAATTAGCAGTGGGAAAATTATTAGGGAAAAGGCAAAATATAAAAAGCATAAATAAGAGATATGAAATAAAAAATGTGCAAAACTATCAATTAAAAGAAGAGAGAAGATTCATGTTTGAAGAAAGAACAGTGAAAAGAGAAATTATATATAAAGGTAAAGTATTAACTTTAAGAAAAGACAAGGTCCTGATAAAGGGAGGAAAAACATCTTATAGAGAGATAATTGAGCATAACGGGGCGGTAGGGATTCTTCCAATTACAGAGAATGAGAAGGTGATTCTTGTAAAGCAATACAGAAAGGCTGCAGAAAAAATTATATTAGAAATACCAGCAGGTAAGATAGAAGGAAAGGACGATCCTTTTGAAACAGCAAAAAGAGAACTTAAAGAAGAGACAGGCTACACGGCTAAAGAGATGAAATTTATAACAAAGATTTATCCAGCAATTGGTTATTCCACTGAACTCATATACATATATATGGCAAAAGGATTATTAGAAGGAGAAACAGACTTTGATGAAGGCGAAGATATTCAAGTGTTGGAGATAAAATTGGAGAAAGCAATAGAAATGGTTTATAGTGGAGAAATTGAGGATGCTAAAACCATAATAGCCCTTTTGATGGCAAAGGACTATATGAAATAAAACACAAGGAGATAAAGAATGTATTTAGACGGATATTGTGAACACTTAAAAATTGAAAAGAAAATGTCTAAAAACAGTGTTGAGGCATACAAAAGTGATTTGATTGATTTTGGAAACTTTATCAAAAAAAGCCAAGGGAAACCATTAAACGAGGTGACCGAAACAGATATTATTGCCTTTATTAGCCATCAGAAAAAACAAAAAAAAGCTGCATCTACTTTAAGTAGAAAGATAGCATCTGTTAGAAATTTCTATAATTACTTAGTGATTGAAAATGTAATTAGAGAAAATCCGACGCAAGGAATAAAAACGCCTAAGGGAGAAAAAAAAGAGATAGAATATTTACGGTATGAAGAAATAGAAAAATTATTAGAAATATCACAAGAAGGACTAATTGGAATAAGGAATAAAGCTTTACTAGAAATAATGTATGCTACAGGATTAAAAGCAAAAGAGATTATAGAAGTAGGAGTGAAAGATATAAACTTAAAGATAGGATTTTTGTCTTGCTCGGGGCAGCATGGAAAGGCAAGGGTTGTTCCTGTAGGTAGGTTGGCAAGAGAAGCTACCGAAAAATATATAAAAGAGGCTAGAGAAAAAATGGCCAAAGAAAATGAGGAAGCTTTATTTGTGAATTTTCACGGTGAAAGAATGACAAGGCAAGGGTTATGGAAAATATTAAAAGAGTGTGGGGAAAAAGCTAACATTGAAATAGGACTAACTCCTAACATTTTGAGAAACTCTTTTGCCATACATATGTTGCAAAATGGTGCTGATTTAAAATCAATGCAAGAACTGTTAGGACACGAAGACTTTGCCAGCACACAAATATATGAGGCATATGCTAAAATAAAAATAAAAGATGTTTACGATAGTAACCATCCAAGAGCTTTATAAAAACTAGGAGGAACTATGGAAATTAGTGTAATTTATTTAATGATTGGTATAGCGTCAATAGCTTTTTTTGTAACGATTTTTGTTGTGCCGTTGTCAATTATACTTGCAAGGAAAACTGGAGCTCTAGATGCACCTGATGGGGTAAGGAAGGTGCATAATAAACCCACTCCTAGAATAGGCGGCATCGGAATATTTGCAGGGGCAACAGTTGGAATAATTTTGCCAATAGTATTAAACCTTTATTCTCCAGGAGCTGTTGAACAAATAGATAGCACAGTAACAATAAGTGGGATAACATCACAGTTAAATTCCAAAGATATACAACTAATTGGAATATTAATTGGAGGTACTATAATTTTCATAGGTGGGCTAGTTGATGACTATAAGCATTTGCCTGCTTGGGGTAAGCTTATAATTCAAGTAATAGGTGCATCAATTGTATATTTTCTTGGTGTTAAAATAGAATTTCTAAGTATTCTATTTGGAGCGAATTTATACTTAACAGAGGTATTCTCTTATTTGCTTACGGTTATTTGGATAGTGGCTATAACAAATACTATAAATTTAATAGATGGATTAGATGGGCTAGCGACGGGGACTGTCGCCATAGCAGCAACTTGCATTGGATATGTGGGCTACATTTTTGGATATTATCAAGGCTCATTACCTATGATGGCTATAGTAGGAGCTACCCTAGGCTTCTTGATATATAATTTCTATCCAGCAAGAACATTTATGGGAGATTGCGGATCACAATACTTGGGGTTTTTAATTGGAACATTATCTATAGTGGGAACTGTAAAATCAGCAACATTAGTGGCAGTAATACTTCCTGGAATTGCCTTGTCCTTACCAATCTTTGATACCCTGTTTGCTATAGTTAGAAGAAAATTAAAAGGGCAGCCAATAATGGAAGCAGATAAAGGCCATTTGCACCACAGATTGATTAAGTCTGGAATGGGGCAAAGAAGAACAGTTTTATGTATGTATGGGATTTGCGGAATTTTGGGAATTGCTTCAATTCTATTTAGTCGAGAGTTATACTTGGAGATGATAGGATTAATATTTATTGCTATAATATATGTAGTGGTAGTTATGACAGATATCTCGGGGGCAAAAATCGATAAACTGTTTAAAATCAAATAAGCTTAAACTGAAAAAGTTATATCACATATATATGGGGTTAAAGATACAAATTATTTTAATCTAACGGAAACTTCGCCAGAGAAAATTCTTTCTATATTTCCCTCACTTGTTTTTACTATTAAACTTCCGTCTATGCCTATATCTTGTGCAGTAGCAATGGTGTTTGTATTTAGAATAACAATTTCTTTCCCAATCAAAAAAGATTTATCTTTATAGTCTTGAAGAAGGGAAAGTTGTTTTTTTGTAGGATTTTGCAAACTGAAAGTTTCCATAGAAATGAGCAATTGATTGCAACTATGGATTATATGTGCAGCTAGTAGGTTTCTTGAAAAAATATTTTTTGAAAGTGAGCCTGCATTAGGACCTGCCATTTTTGTGAATTCTTTAGTAAAACAGTTTATGCCAATCCCCAAAATAACATGTTCGATTTGTCCTGTTTCAAAGTTTGTAATGCCTTCAGTTCTTATGCCGCAAATTTTTAGATTGTTCAAATAAATATCATTGACCCATTTAATTTTACAATCCACGTCTATTATTTCTTTAAAAATATCTACGAGGGCAACAGAAACCATAGTGGTCAATAAAGTCACGCTTTCAATTTTAAACCGAGGCTTAATTACCAAGGTTATATACAGCCCAGTGTCTTTTGGCGAAAAAAAGTCCCGGTTTAGGCGACCTTGTCCTCTTGTTTGTTCATTTGCAATTACTACAAATTTCAAGCCAGAGTGTTGGAATGTATCTGGGAAAATAGGAGAAGAGGGTAAAGCTTCATCTGAGATTCTGCGTGCGGCCTCTCTGTTGGTAGAGTCTATAGTTTGGTAAACCAAAATAGAATTCTGCGAGGGGTTGTTTTGATTACCTTCGTCGCTGGAAAGACTAGATATATTTGATAATGCTACAAGAATTCCTTCTTTGGAGAGAAAGTTATAGTCATTTGGCAAGCTATAGCCTACATTAGGGGAAGCGATAATTGGGCAGCCTTCTTTTCTAAGGCTTTCAATAGATTTCCAAATTGCAGCTCTACTGGTTCCTAGTTTATCTGCTAGCTCTTGGCCGGAAATTGACTGTCCGCTAGAACTTTCTAAAGCCCATAAAACTTTTTCTTTTAGATGTAATTTCATAATAAACCCCTTGTGCAACAGTGCTGCACTTATACAATAAAATTGGATAGAACTTATTCTTTTATTATACTATATGCCTAAGATTGACTTGTAGCAATTTTGACTTGTTTAGGCTAGTTTGAGTTGTCAAGGCCTCCTAAACTTTAAAATGCTAACCTTTAAAAATATTAAACACTATTTTAGTGAAATATGTTTAGCCAATCTTTTTGATAGCAATAGTGCTATTATGATTTTAATAATGTCAAATACAACAAAAGGGAACACGGTTATAGATAAGGTTGCCATAATGCTTATAGCGCCAGTAGTTCCAGTATATACATAAATGAACCAGAAAGTTCCCATAGCATAACATCCGACAAGACCTAGAAGGGAAGCAAGAAAGGAAACGAATATTTTGTGACTAAAAAATTTACATATTAATCCATGAATCCAAATTGAAATAAAAAATCCTAGGATATAACCACCTGTAATTCCTAAAACTTGACCTATTCCGCTACCAAATCCAGAAAACACGGGAATTCCTACGGCGCCAAGAAGAATATAAACGGATAAAGCGATGGTAGCTCTTTGGGTTCCTAACATATAAGCTGTTGCAAAGATTCCAAAAGTTTGTAAAGTTATGGGAATGCCTCCTATGGGAATGGTGATCCAAGAACAGATTATTATTAAAACCGTAAATAGAGATATGTAAGTTAGGTTTGTTACTGTCATACTGTTTCCTTTTTTCATATTTTACTCGCTTTCTAATTAATTATTAACGCTTTAATTAACACAAAACTATAGTAACATAACAACGAAAGATTGTAAACCAAAAAATAAAATAAAGTTTACAATCTAAAGAAACAAATTCAAAACTAATTTTTAAAACAAAACAAAATGTTGGAATCTTGGGAGTCTAAAAGGGAGTCTAGTATTGACAAACTAGGAAAATATGCAATAATAAGTGTAGTAGAAAAAATGGAGGAAATTCATGGCAGTTAAGGATAAAGAAAAAGCAAAGAAAAAACCCGAACCAAAAAAGAAAACAAAACCAGTAGCACAAAAGAGCAAGGCAAAACCTAGCAAAAAAGAAAAAGCCCACGAAAAAGCCTTAAAGAAAGCACAAAAGCTAAAAGAAAAAAAGGAAAAACATGGAGCTATGTATGTACCGTCAGTCTTGGCAGGTGTGATTATTGTAATAATAGGATTGGTTGTAACACTTTTGGTGAGAGGATTTTATCCTATTTGGATTGGAGAAATTGCAGGAATTGGAATTGGTATAATTGGTTGGCTGATCGCTTTTATAGGTGCAGCAAAAATGAAAGGCATTTCAAAAGATTTTAAATACATATATTTTGCTACCCTTGCAGGAGGTATTGCTAAAGTTGCAGAAGCTGGAATTGGCCTTAGAAACCACTTTACTGGATATCAGCTAATGGCATTTGTAGAATTTTATGTGATTGGATTTGCCTATATATCTATTTTAGCCTTAATGTTTGTGTATTATATGCTGACGCAAGGATTGGCTAAATTTGCACCTCAGAATGCACAGCCACTTCTTGAGAAAAGATCTAAAGAAAAAGCTATTAGCTTTGTGATAATTTTTGGAATAACATTGCTTGTTGTGCCTATGGCAGGAGTTGCAAGCATATATATAGAGAGCGGAATAATAGCAATTATGCTAATTGTCTTTTTTATGAAATTAGGTGACATTCATGGGTATGCACAAAGAGAGTATAAATATATTATTGGAAAAAAACCAAACTTTTTGAGGGGAAGAGATTTTGCTAAGGCAAGGAAAAAAGCTAAAGTGCCAAGAGGCAAGGCTCCAGTTAAACCTAGAGTTAATGACCCTGCTAAGAATGGTGAAAAAATTGAGAAGGTAGAAAAAAATACAGAAAAAAAAGAAACACGACCACAAAGACCTTCTACGAAACCTACCGCAAAAGAAAAAAGCAAAAGCAAGGCAAAAAAAACATAAAAGGAGATGACTACAAGCTGGAGGCTTATGAAGGAAAAAGAAATAAAGAATATTTTAATTGAATTAGTAGAACTATTAGAAGACGGCGTCCATATTGTCGATGTGGACGGCGTTTCTTTTGTATATAATGCAGCTATGGAAGAAATAGAAGATCTAAAGAAAGAAGATGTTTTGGGCAAACTGTTTTCAGAGACTT
>CAYJJM010000006.1:20953-22586 GCA_964370515.1 uncultured Oscillospiraceae bacterium
AAGAAGGGCTTTAAAAGAAAACAAAGAATCAATTCAATATAAGCAGACCTATAAAAATAAAAACGGTAAAGAAATAACTACTATAAATAGTACTGTTCCCGTAACATTAGAAGGCAAAGTAATTGCGGCAATAGAAGTTGCAAAGAACCTTACATCAATAAAAAAAGTGACAGATAAAATGATAGAGTATAAAAATGCTCAAAGTAAAATAAAAAAATATGAGTTTGGAGATTTTGTAGGCAAGAGTGCAAATTTTTTGGCACTTATAGAGAAGGCTAAATTAGCGGCATCCACCAAAGCAGCTGTGTTTATATATGGAGAAACAGGAACAGGCAAAGAACTCTTTTCTCAAAGCATACATTATAGTGGAGAACGAAAAGATAAACCATTTATTGCTCAAAACTGTGCAGCTATTCCAGATTCATTATTTGAGGGAATCCTTTTTGGAACCGCCAAAGGTGGATTTACGGGGGCTGTAGATAGAGAAGGGCTATTTGAACAAGCAAATGGAGGAACATTGCTTTTGGATGAGATAAGTGCAATGCCCTATGATTTGCAGAGTAAACTTTTGCGAGTGTTGCAAGAAGGTTATATAAGGAGAGTCGGAGGAATTAAGGACATACCTGTAGATGTAAAGATAATTGCTACGGTAAATGAAGATCCTATAAGATTAATTGAAGAAGGGGCTTTGCGGAAAGACCTGTATTATAGATTGAATATAATAAACCTAGTAATTCCACCTCTAAATGAGAGAAAAGAGGATATTCCCATATTGGTAGAACACTTTATAGAAAAACATAACAAAGAGCTAGGAAGAAGGGTTGAAGGTATTTCTGGCGAAGCTATGGAGAGGCTAATGAACCATAATTTCAGTGGAAATGTAAGAGAACTTGAAAATATGATAATGGCAGCGGTTGCACTTTCAAATAACGAGAAGATTTTGTTTCCAAATCATCTATATGTTGATGAAGTTCATTCTGGTCCAGAAAGAGGTGAAGTTTTTTTTGATCCAGAGAAGGAGAATTTAAGTGATTTTTTGGAAGGGATAGAAAAGGATGCTATAGAAAAGGCTATGGGTGAAAACGATTGGAATGTAACAAGGGTTGCAAATAAGTTAGGGATGAAGAGACAAACGCTTCAACATAAACTAAAAAAATACAAGTTGCAATCGAACTAGTATAGGAAAAAAAGAAGTAAATTAAAAAGTGCCCATAAATTTGCGGATAAAACGCCCATATTTGGGCGTTTTTCTTTTTGCTCTAAAAAACAAGGTCAAAATCAAAAAGGATAAAAACAAGTAGAAAAAAATAAAAAAAGAAATAAAATAAAAAAACATTGAAAAATCAATGAAAAATATGAGAAAAAAAAAGAAAGTGAATTCACCATACTAAAAAGAGAAAATTTGGCACAAAGCTTGCATACATAAAAGAATGAAAAGTAAAAAATAGGCTTACTATACTATTAATAAGTTCGGTAGCCAATAAATATTATAACTCAAAAAAGAAAAAGGAGAAAAGACTATGAAAAATGTAAAAGTAATTATCTGGGGACTTGGTGCTATGGGTGGCGGAATGGCAGCCATGCTTTTGAAGAAAAAGGGTGTTGACATTGTAGGTGCTGTAGGTAGAGGAGA
>CAYJJM010000007.1:0-15557 GCA_964370515.1 uncultured Oscillospiraceae bacterium
ATTAACATAGGTTATTTTTGCTTCTATTTCTTCTTGCCCAACTTGTCCTTCTTGAGAAACTCTTTCAGTATCTAAAAATAGCGAAGAATCTTCTACTTTTTCCGTTTCAAAAGGGATGTCTCTCGTTGACACAACATTAGCTACAACCTCCACATGAATTAGTGGTTCTTTCGTAATAATATTTAAAGTGTCCCCTAATACCAGTCCTTCTTTATCTGCATCTAAGTTAGCTACTTCTATTTCTTCTGTTGTTATTCCATATTGGTTTGCAATAGAATTCATGGTTTCACCTTTTTCAACTACATGTCCTTGTTCTATTTCCAAGCCTTCCATTATATCTACTTTTGCCTGCTGTTTTCCCTCAACACTTCCAAGTTTTACATCCGTACCTTTTATTTGAATTTTTTCAACAAACTCAACGCTTTCATAGTCAACACCAGGTGTTGGCTTGGAGTATTCTGCCAAAATTTCATCTAAAATATCTTCCGCTTCTTTTTCTGTACCTACTACACTTGTTCTTTTTCCATCTATGAATATTCCATATCCAGAAACTGTTATGTCTTGCATATATGTTAATGTGGTAAGAATTTCATCTGCTTCTTGCATATGTCCTCCCAAAGCAAACACTCTCCTAAACTCAATTCCTGTTCCATCCTCTGCACTAAGAGTCACATTAGCCTCATGTTCTTTAGTCAACTGGCTGTTTACAACACCCATTATTTCAGTTACATCTTGGGTTTCTTCAACCATGCCAAGTACTCTGCCTTTGTAAGAATATTCATATGCCGTCACCACATTAAATACACCTATGATTAACATTCCTGAAATTAGCATAGTTAAAGTAGCACCAACCATTTGTCTTCTTTTAGCACCCTTAAGAAAATCGAAATTCTCAATTTCTGATTGTATCCTTTCAAATTTTTTCCTTGTTACTCTAACTCTGTTATCATTTTTCTTATCGACACCTGCGACTATCCGAGCTGCTTTTGCAGATATTACCTTTTCTCTTTCGCCAAGGTTTAAGGCAATTCTTCTACTTGATTTTGAAATTATAAACTTCTTTGTTTCATATTTTCTGTATACACTAACAAAAGGACTTGCAATTTTTCTTTTTAATATTCTAAAAAAACTTTTTCTTTCCCTTTCTTTTCTAGCTTTTGCTCTAACTTTTCTTTGTTCTTTGCTTATTGCCCCATATCTTTCTACATACTCGATTTGCGGTGCTTGTTTTCTCCTTCTTGCCATCTTCTAGACCCCTTTCATTTTTTCTATATAGCAGACACATTTTCCACCACTATCTTTTATACCTGTGTCGTTACATTCATTACAATTATATCTTATGATGTCATAATCTACAGGGATGTTGTTTTTTGTTAACAATTGCTCCCTTTTTTTTCTGCTCTTAGCTAGTTTTTCTTCAAAATTTTTAATTTTATTTAATTTGGTATGATCGCCTGTAACCATTTCTTTAGCCATTAACATTCCTATTTCTTTAATATTCTCATCTATTTCAAATATCTCTGGATATTTTTCATATACTTCTTCCTGTTTTTTTTCTGCTTGCTGTTCTGCTGCTTTTCTTATTTCTTTATAAAAAGTTTCTATCTCTTTCCATGTCAGATTATCAGAATTTTGTGATTTTTTCTTGTTCCCTTTCCCTGAGTTTTCTATAATTTTATTTATATAATTCAAGTTTGGATTTGATATGCCTGTAGTTTTTTTACAAACTTCCAAAATTTCGTCTATCGATAAATCATCTTCATCTAGCCAGTTGTCCATCATCTTCTTTTCTTCTTCCGTAGGGTTTCTAAAAAAACCTAGGGCTTTAAAGATTCTATTGTAAACATAGAATCTTTGCTCTACTTCTTTTAAATGCTCTTCTACCTCATTTACTGTTTTATACCCCTTTGTGGCCCAATCTTTTACAATCTTGCCTATATATCTTACATTATCTTTGCTCTTTTCTTTTCCATAAGCATAAGCAAAGCCAATCACCTCTGGTGTTGCATAAAACTCGTCCACCCACCGAATGATTTCACTAACTTCTGTTCCTGTCAAAGGCCTTTTTATGCTTTTTTCTATTAATTGATACATATTTTCTATATTTTTATTTTCTAAAAGGCTCACAACTTTTTGATTTGTGTTTTCCAATTGCTTTTCTTCGTTTTTGCTAGGAAAAACTTTGTCCTTTAATGAAATGATTATGTTTTCACTGCCTTTTTTTTTGATAACCCCTTTTTCTTCCCAAAAAATAAGGGCTTTTTTAACATCATCTTCTAAAATATTAAGGACTTTTCCTATTTCTTGTAAGGAATAATTTTTATTTATACTTGCACACATCGAAGCAACTAAAAAAACTTTGACATAATCACCAGGTGCATTAGCAATATATTCACTTATAAATATGTTTTCTATTTTTGTGTCACCTAAAAACAAATTCTTTGGTTCCTCATTTATAAACGCCATTCTACATTCCTCCATGTAGTAAGTTTGCAAATCTCATATGGGCCGCGTCCCATTTCACTCTAGCAGTTCCTATTTCGCCATTTCTATTTTTGGCAACAATAACTTCGCAAATTCCCCTGTCTTCTGTCTCTGTATTGTAAACTTCATCTCTATACAGAAAAAGCACCTGATCCGCATCCTGCTCAATAGCTCCAGAATCTCTCAAATCTGATAATCTAGGTCTGCTATCTGGTCTAGATTCTGGTCCTCTGCTAAGCTGTGATAAAACTATAACCGGACAATTCATTTCTCTTGCTACCTGCTTAACACCCCTTGAAAATGCTGTTATCTCTTGCAGTCTAGTTTCAGGTCTACCATTATTTTCCAAAAGTTGAAGGTAGTCAATTATAATCAGGTCAAGCCCATGCTCTGCTTTTCTTTTTCTACATTTGCTTTTTATGGATGAAATGTTAATTGTGGATGTATCATCTATAACTAAATTTCCTTTGCTGATTTCATTTATGGCAAAATAAACTTTGCTCCACTCGTCTACTTTGAGTTTTGCTTCTCTAAGTTTTTGTGAATCAATTCTAGATTCCATGGCCAAAAATCTCATCCCCAATTGTTCCTTAGGCATCTCCAAGCTAAAAATCATGACACTCCGACCTTTTTGAGCAGCATCATTGGCCACATTCAAGGCAAAAGCTGTTTTCCCCATTGATGGCCTTGCCGCCAAAACTATCATGTCTGATTTTTGGAATCCTGTTGTCAGTTTATCCAAATCTAATAATCCGCTAGAAATTCCATTTAACTCGTTCCCCATTTTTGCTCTTTCGTCAATTTGTGCAAGATTTATTTGCATTATTTCTTTTATTTCTGCCATATTAGATGAGCCTTTTTTTTGTGAAATGCTAAATATTTCTCTTTCTGCATAAGACAAAACACTTTCCGCTTCTGCTCCTGGTGTGAAGCCTTGTTCTATTATTTCAGAAGCTGTAGATATAAGATTTCTAAGTTCTGCAGTTTCTAGTATCTTCTGTGCATATGTTTTTACATTACCAATGTATGGAACTTCTTCACCCAAGGACACAATATATCCTCTTCCTCCTACCAAGTCCAAACAATTTCTTTTTTTTAACTCATCGCAAATCGTAATATAATCTACTGGTTCATTTTTTCTTTGCAATTCCATGGCAGCTTCAAATATTTCTTTATGCTTGTTACTATAAAAATGTTCTCCTGCTATAATCTCAGTTGCTTCATCTAAAGCATCTTGACTTAACAGTATAGCTCCAAGAACTGATTTTTCCGCCTCATCATTATGTGGAGGTATTCTTTCCATCTATATATCCTTCCTCGTTTGTTAATCCGAATTTTTCTCTTATATGAGCCTATTTGCAAGGCAAAGGTTTTCTTAATTGCTTTTGCAAAGTTTGATTTTCTTACCTATAAATTGCCTATTTTTCTATTGGCAATACTTCTATTTTTAAATTAGCAGAAATTTCAGCATACACCTTTACCGCAACTATATAATCGCCTGCATTTTTGATGGGCGATTCCAAAACAATTTTCTTTTTGTCAATATCCAAATCAACTTGCTTTTTTACTGCTTCACTTATATCTTTGGAAGTTATAGAGCCAAAAACTTTTCCGCCTTCTCCAATTTTTGTATAAATTTTTATATTTGCTTTTTCTATTTCAGCAACATCTTCTTTAGCTTTTGCTATTGCTTCTGCCTTTTTCTTTTCTTCAATCGCTATTTGTTTGTTCAATGTGTTTAAGTTTCCTGCACTTGCCTCTTTTGCTAATCCTTTTGGAATAAGCATATTTCTTGCAAATCCATCACTTACTTCAACTACTTCGCCTTTTTTACCAGTCCCTTTTACATCCTTAATTAGTATTACTTTCATTCTATTTTCCTCTTATTTCTTTACTCTTTAATTATCTCTTTCTCTTTTAAATATTCAACGATTTTTTCGATTATCTCATTTGGATTTTGATTTGTCTGGGTTCCTGCTGTAGTTAAATGGCCACCTCCATTAAACACTTCCATAATGGCTTGGACATTTATATCTCCCAAAGATCTAGCACTTACCATAGTCTCTCCCTTTTCATCTTTGCTAGCAACAAAACTTGCTTTTACACCTTCTATTGTAAGTAACTCATCTGCCACCTGTGAGTTTATCACCTGTGCATCTCTTATAAACCCTTCGCATATAGATATTGCTATCTCTTCAGATATAACTCTAGCCCCCGATACTCCTGCCGCCTTATTCATAAACATTTCATAAGGCATTTGAAAATATCTTTTTACTGCTGTCGTATCTGCTCCATTCTCTTTTAGCCATCCAGCTGCACTTAAAGTCCTAACACCCGTCTTTACAGAAAATCTATTTGTATCTATAAAGATTCCACCTAGTAAGGCTTCCGCCTCAAGCTTAGTAATTTCTTCTGTTCCATATTCAAGCATTTCTGCCACAAGTTCCGATGCCGATGATGCTGCCGGTTCCGTATAAGCTATGGTCGGACTTGCAATAGACTCTTCTCCTTTTCTGTGGTGGTCTATTACTACTATTCTACCTACTTTTTCTAAAAGTTCTGGGCACTCCACTATACTAGGTCGATTTACATCTACTACAATAAGCAATGTTTTCTTTTTGGCTATTGCCATGGCTTTTTCTTTAGTTATGAATTTGTATTCTTCTGTCTCTTTTGCTTTTTTGTAAAAAATATTTAAACTTTCGCTTGGATTGTCGAGCAAAATATATGTTTCTTTTTTTAGAGGTCTTGATAGCCTATGAACACCCAATGCTGCCCCAAAAGAGTCCATATCTGGGTATTTGTGTCCCATTATTATTACATTGCTAGCATTCTCTATTAAGGCTTTCAAAGCTAAAGCTATAATTCTGGATTTTCCTTTATTCCTACTGCTAATATTTTCCCTTTGCCCTCCGTAGTATGAAATTGCATCTCCTTCTTTTATTACAACTTGGTCTCCACCTCTGCCTAGGGCCAAATCTATTGCTATATCCGAAAAGTTTTCCATTTCTGGCAATGTGCCCGCGCCTATTCCTATACCTATGCTTAATGTCACAGGAAAATCTTCTTCTGTTTCTATATTTCTTATTTCTTCTAAAATAGGAAAATCTTCTTCTCTTTCTTCTTCTAGGTATTGTCTTTCCAAAGTAAACACATATAAATTAACTTTATTCCTAGAAACTATTGCTTTTAACTTTCTTCCAAAGTTTCTTATTACCTTATCTATTTGTCTTTCAATCTTTACGCCACTGTCACTGTTTCCAACAATTTCATCATAGTTATCAACATGAATCATAAGAACACAAAGTTGCTTCTTGAAAAGTTCCTCCTCTTTGGTTTTTTCCTTGGTAATATCTATAAAATAAAGTTGAATAGAGTCGTTCTCTTTTTCTTCTACCAAAATTTTAAAAATTTTGTCAGATAGTTTCCTTTCAATAATTTCTCCATTTTTATTTTTTGAAATAAAATCAGTATAATAAATCCCTGTTAATGCAAAGATATCCGCTTCTACAATATCTCCATACAAAAACACTTGTTTTATTTCTTCATTTGCCCAAAGAATTTTTCCATTTTCCGAAACTATACAGATTGGTATAGGAGTCTTTTCTTTCGAATAATTTGTTTCCATTTCATTTTTTTTCATTTTCTTAATTTATTTACCTCTTGCTCATTCTAAGCAAAATAAAAAGTTTTAGCCAAGATAAATTCTCCTTCTTAATTTCAAAAACACTTCTAAAATTCCTAAAATCATCAATATTGCACTTCCATATGGTAGAAAATATATTAAGATACCTAAGAAAATCCCTAGTGGGCTCGGTACTCTTTTGGCAGTTAAAAATGTAACTACAACTGCTAGCCCTTGTATAGAGAAGAAGAATTGCATAACCATAGAAACATTTAAGTAGACCATGCTTCCAAAGTCACCAAAGGTTAAATTTAAAACTAGTGAAAGTATGAATATGACTACCATTCCAATAAAAAAATCTCTTTGCAATGTAAAGTCTTTTATTGCAACTATATCTTGTACACTAGGGTTTTTCCCCTGCCTTGTACAGATTTTAAAGGAGATTTTATACTCTACAAAGGCAATAACAACCGTCCATATAATTAAGCTTGCAGGCATCACAAGCATAACCATTTCTACCATTTGATTGAAGCTTTCAGACAACTGATCGAGGCTTATCCCGCCAATATTTTCTGCTCCTGCAGCATCAAATGCTCCTATCATCTCGTCTATGCTGTTTCTTAGATCCTCTGCAATCAATCCTCCACGGATTCTATCAACGATGAAAATCCCTGTAACTACCACAAGGTTTGTGACCACTGCTCTAGTATAATTTTTTTGAGGTGAATTAACCCGCCTTATTCCTCCTATAATTACTATAAGAGGTACAACTAGCGTTGATAATATTATAAAATTTAAGAATATCATATAACTCCTCTCCAATATATACACAATAATTATAACATAATGCCCTTCTTTTCGCAAATTGCCAATCATTTTCAACAGGAAGCTTGATTTTTAGCAGGCACCTTTGTCTTTGAGTTTCATTTACCACACTCCTTGAATTTTTCTTTTTTTCTGTTATACTATAGTTGTTATGATAGTGCAAAAGAAAGGAGTTGTTTTTTTGATTAAAGAACTAAGCATAAAGAAAAAATCTTTTATGGAAAATTCTAAAAATGGTTTCACTCTTATGGAAATTATAGTAGTTATTGCTATAGTTGCCATATTAGTTGCAGTGGCTTTACCTTCTATTACTGGTTATATCGAAAAAGCAAGAGAAACTAGTGATTTAGTTGTTGGCTCAAACACTATTGATTCTATTCAAATGGCATTGATGCTTACTGACCATGGCTTGCCACCAAATACCTATATTGAAGTTGTTTGGGTTACAAGCACCACTAACGATGGCAGGGTTTATGATGGCTCAGTTCTATTTAGGAATCCTACAGAACGAAAATCTGTTTTTAGCGAAGGAGACTACCCTGGAGATCCTATTCCTTTCAATGGTTCCGATGAAGACTTTAGACCTATCGCAACATCAGTTCTTGAATCCTTAAAAGGAAATGCCCCTGTAGGCGCTACTGGCATTATTACTGGAGGAGGTATGTATGGGTTTGTTGGCGACGGCGAATCTGAAATTTCAAGGCAAAGCAGCTTGGCCTTCCATGTTAACACTACTACTGGCGAGGTTGCCCTAGCTGCTCCTTCTGGGTGGGCTTCTTCAGAAAATGTTAACGATTGGATTGACATAGGGCTTAATGCAATTCCTGCACCTTAATTAGCGCTTGTGAATATTCTTGATTTTTATTTTCAAAAGGTAGCAAATCGAATGTCTTTTAAGAACAAAACGGATAAATCCTCAATGGATCTATCCGTTTTATTATTTGCTTTATTGTCAATTATTTTTATAAATTTCTTTTATCTAACAGTAACTTCCCTATTATAATATTATCTTTCTTTTGACCTTGTATTCTCCTTAAGCTTACGAGAAAGTCACATCCAAGCCAATAGTTTACTTGACTTATGTCTAGAATATTATTCGTGAATAACATAACTGTATTTAAGCAAAATATTTTTTTCTATAAATAACTGTTCCAATCCCAAGTAGGGTTACAGTCATTATAGCTATTATAGTTAACAAATTTGTGTTGTCGCCAGTTTCGGGAACTGCTGCCATAGTAATTTCATTATAAGCAGTTTTTGTCACTCCCGAAAAGTCAAACACATTATAAGCCTCGCCTGTAGCAAAATTTTCAGCTGCAATTAACCCTCGTAGCCCTTGTTCCGTTCCAAAGGAATTATCAATTGGTCTTATTAATCCCGTTGCCGCATCGTAGTATCCATTTAGGCCATCTAGCAAACTATTTCCTGATGTTGCATGAGCGACTGCCGCAGGATCCTCTCCAATTGAAACAAGTGCCGCTATTGCCAAAGCTGTAGTTCCTGCACCCCAATCTGCACTTCCTGCGGCATACAAGGCACCATCTTCATTTTGTATTCCTAGCATAGTTGTTCTTACACCACCCAATAAATCAGCCACCTCAGGTTCTCCACGGTATGGAGAAAGAGCCAGTACGGCAGGTGGTATACTATCTACTTCTCCCCATTCACCAACAACTCCCCAAGTTGCCTCTCCTCCAATGAGCCAATCTTTAATAGCTGCAATTTCAGAAGCTGTGGCATAGTTATCGTTTTGTTGTAATGCTATTAATATGTATGGTAAAGCGTAATAATCTGTTGCTCCACTTGTACCAGCTATAAGTTTTGCAGGTAGGTTTAATTTACTGCCATCTGCAAATGTTATGTTTGTGGCATCATATCCCAAGGCACTTAAAGCTATAGTGTAACTTGCTATCTTTCCTAAATCTGTATCCGCAAAATTTTTCGCTTCCGCCGCAAGCTCTTTTGCTAAGGCTTGTTTTTCCTCTGTTGTGAATTTATGTCCAGCTGCAACTAAGTCTACTATTAGCCATGCTTTGTTTAGGTCATCAGCTTCTACATATTCAAGAGCACTCTGTTTTAACTCATCCATAGGCGTTGTGGCATGAGCCTCCATTGTAGCTATTGGCAATACACTCGCCACCATACCTAGCGCCAATGCTAGTGGCAATATCTTTTTCTTTAATTTCATCTTTCCCCTCCTCTTACTTGTCTTTTTCAGCACAGTTTAGTTCTCCTTTTCTTCTCATATTACTGCATTGCTGTTCATCCAATCTCGTACGCTGGGTACTCGCCTTGCACTATACGAAAATCCTGTGTAATTTATTTTTTTCTCTATTGGAAGCAACAATGACAATAGTATAAATTTTTAAACTCTTCAAATATTCACTTTAAGAATAGCTATGTCCCTCCTTTCCTTATTTCTTCATTTGCAAATTTGTATTTTGTCTTTATTCTATTAATCTTATTTATCATTGGTTTTCCAAACATCAACAAGAATATAGTTGTAGAAATTGCGAACACCAAATTAAATGGTATGGCTGCCATGTAGACAAGGGCTATGGTTTCTAAATTCACTTCTTGAGAAAATCCAAAAACCGTCCAAAAGTCTACGAAAAGTCCATAGATTAAAAAGGTAACAACACCTCCAAAAATTGAAATAGCTAAGGTGTTTTTGAGTTTAAACCTTCCAAGCAGCCCTGCAAGCAAGCCAATTATTCCCATTCCAAGCATCTGCCATGGCGTCCAGGGTCCTTGCCCAAACAAAAAGTTTGACATGAAAGCTGACATGGCACCGATTATACATCCAAAGTTAGGTCCTGTGCAAAAGCTTCCCGCTATGACAACCGCTAATATAGGTTTAACCTGAGGAAACATAAAAAATGCAGCTCTTCCTGCTACTGCAAGGGCGATAATTACCGATACGAGCACTAGTTCTCTAGCAGTAGGTTTCTTCGCTTCAAAAGCAAAGAAGAATGGCACCATTGCCAAAAAAATCATCATTATACTAGTAAGCAAGAAATTACTATTCCCACCATATTTCACGCTAAGGCCCAACATCAATACAATGGCTGCCACTGACAAAACCGATACTATTTTTCCCTTTTGCCTACTACTTAATTTTTTTTTCGTAATATCTCCTGTTTCTCTATTAATTATTCCTTCTAAATTTTCAGATTGAACATGTCCCATAGATTTAAGCTTTTCTTTTAGTTGAGTTCCCAATCTGGATTGGATTTCTTCTTTTCCTGATTGAGTATCCTCTGAATTATCTATCTGATCTATTTTGCCCGCGCTTACTTTATCACTTATTACAAAAAGTCCAATGCCTGACTCAGCATCCGTTGTTCCTGCAACATCACCTTTCGCCAAATCTATATCTGCTGAATCTATACCCTTACTTTCCTCCAGCTCCACGCTTGTTAAGGTTGCAACATTGGCTTTTCCCCGTTCTATATCCCTTGAATAAAAAGCATTATGTAAATCATTACTTTCCCCTAACTTCATATCTTGCGAAGGAAAATCATTGCCTTGAAGCTTTATGTTTTCTATTACCAGCTCTGCCACATCTTCTGCTGTTATTGCATTTTCAAACTTGCCCGATGACATTTTGTTTGCAGAGGTAGTGTAAAAACTGTTTCCTGAGAAGAATTTTCTTGAAGTTCCCTCTGTAGCAATTTTGCCATCAAAAAACATAGCACATCTGTCCGCATATTTCCCTGAGAATTCTATGTCATGGGATACTAAAATTATAGTTTTACCTTGGCTTTTAAGTTCTAATAAAATTTCACCTAGTATACCTTTAAAAAAGTTATCAATCCCTTTTGTTGGTTCATCTAACAAAATCACTTTCGGATCCAAGAGCAATATCTTTGCTAGGGCAATTCTCTGTTGTTCTCCTCCGCTCACATCATAAGGGTGGGCCTCTAATAAATCTACAATTTGTGTAAGTTTCGAAACATTTTTTATCTTTTCCTCTTTTTCTTCACTTGTAAAACCTCTACCCGTCAATACTTCCATTAAATCATGCCTAACAATATCTTCCACAAATATAGACTGTGGGTCTTGAGGCATCATCCCTATTAGTCCATTTCTAAGCTTTTTATCATTGTATTTTTCGATTTTTTCCCCACATATTAGGACACTCCCCCTATATGCTTTTTCAATGCCTGCAATTATTTTTAAGCTTGTGGTTTTTCCCGTTCCATTACCACCTACTATGGCGAATATTTCTCCTTCTCTAATATTAAGTTTCAGACCTCTAACTATATCATTTCCATTTTTAGAATACCTAAACCAAATATCCTTGAGTTCAATTACTTTTTGCTCTATCCTTTTATTTTTCTCTTCTTCTATTTTAGTCTTTATTAATTCTACTCCCGATAATATTTTATTTAACCAAAGCCTACCCCCTCTAATATCTACAGGACATTCTAATCCTTCTCCATACCCTGCCTTATATACCTTCTCATAGGCTTGCATAGGAGAAGGCATTGCTGTAAACATATCACTTCCCATAGCGGAAAGAATTTCACCAACTTCGCTTGGCGTGCCCTTTGCAATTATTTCTCCCTCTTCCAGCACAATAACCCTATCTGCAAGAGGAAGTAATTCGTCCAGCCTATGTTCAGAAATAATTATTGTAGTTCCTATTTCTCTATTTATCTTTTTTATCATTTGTATAAAGTCAGCTGCTGCAATGGGGTCAAGTTGAGAAGTAGGTTCATCTAATATTAACACTTCTGGTTTCATCACCATAATTGATGCAAGGTTTAATATTTGCTTTTGCCCCCCAGACAACTCCTTTGTATCTTTATCAAACCAGCTTTGAATTCCAAAGAAGCTTGCCATCTCCGATACCCTAACTCTTATAGTTTCTTTTTCCAAGCCCAAGTTTTCAAGACCAAAAGCCAACTCATGCCAAACTCTATCTGTCACAATCTGGTTATCTGGGTTTTGAAGCACAAATCCTATTGACGCAGCCTGCACTCTTTCATTTAATTTCTCTACTTCGCAGTAGCCAATATTTTCTTTTTCTTCAAAGAGTATATAACCGCTTTTTTCACCGTTAGGTATCAGTGCTGGCTTAAAATTTCTCAGCAAAGTACTCTTACCTGAGCCTGACTTTCCCATAAGCACCAAAAATTCTCCTCTATCAATTCCCATTGACAAGTTTTTTATTGCTGCCTTTTTTCTATTAGGATAGGCGAATGTTAAATTTTCAATTTTAAGTATTTCCATCTAATTGTTTCCCTCAAATTAATTAGTACAGGCATAAAACACAGCATTGCCGTACCTATATAAACTGTCGACCATAATCTACTTTCATACACCACCTCTATATATGGATAATAAAATATTTCTGTTCCAAATCTTGGTATTCCAACAAATGTAAGGATTAGCAAAATAAGCATAATAGACCCATAAAAAATATCTCTCCTTGAAAAATAGAAATTATTGTAACTAGTGCGGCCTTTAAGACCATAGCCCCGTGCTTTCATAGAATCTGATGTGTCTATAGAATTTTCAAGAGACCAAGAAACCATTATAGATAGTATTTTCACGCCATGCCTTATCTTTTCTTTGCTTGTCCCTGTCCCCATATCTTTGCCTATACATTTTTGCCCTGTTCCTATTAATTTAGCCCTCCTTGCAAAAAGGGGAACAAATCTAAGAACCATGGAAAACACAAGTGCCAATGTGGGAATTATCTTTCCAAAGACATATAAAAATTTGTCGCTAGTAACAATGGAATTATATGAATAAAACCACATAAGCACCGCACTAAACATAAGCCCATTGGTAAATCCGTATGCCATAGCCTCCCATGTAATTGGCCTGTATCCTATTTGAAATAGAATAGTATCACCTCCTTGATTAGTGTACATATTAATCAAGGTTGATAAAAGCAGTACAGGAAGGGCAAAGATAGAAAAAATTTTAATAAATTTTTTGCCTCCAGTAATAACTCCATACACAAAGGCTGCAACAAAAGATATAGACAAAAAATACACATCAAAGAAAAGCATAGTTGAAATAACCATAGCCAAAAAAAATGTTATATTTATAATTGGGTGAAATTCACTAAATGTGTCTTTCATTTTATTCCATGTCCTCCATAATCAGTTTTCCTTTGCTCTTTATTGCCGCCACCATTCTCTTCGCTTCTTTTTTATACTTAGGCATTCACAATTTGAGTTAACTTAGGGTTTTATAGCCCAAGCTAGCCTAGGTGTTTATAACTTGAATCAGCCTTGCCAAAGTCTTATTGTTAAAACTACTTCTTCTAAACTCATACTTCTCGCTTCATATCCTCTTTATGCTTCACAGCTCATATCTAAGATTAATATCCTGTTCTGCCGTCTAATGTATATCCCCACGAAATTGTGTCTCCATCATTCAAAATATATTTATCTGCACTTTTATTTGGTCTACTTCCATTAACCGAATAAAGCCAACCACTCAAAGGGTATTTAGTTCCTCCCTCTTTTTCAGCTATGCCTTTAATCGAGGAAACATATCCGCCCAAACCATAAATTCCCGCAGCATTGGAAGCATCCATTGCTGTTGATCCTTTTGTTATCGTAACGGAAACCCCTACTAAGTATCCATTCCCTGCTTTTCTAACAAGGCTTTCACTCAAATCGGCTTTATTGTCTAATATACTTTTGCATGTTGCAGAAACATATACCGTGATTTGTTCTTGAGCAGGAACTGGATTCTCGCTCCCATCAGTGCTTCCATCACTCTTTGATTCTCCATTAGAAGAAGATTCATTTGATGATTTTTTTTCACTGGAAGATTGGCTATTCTCAGAGTCTTTTTTTCCATTTATACTTTCTTCAGCTTGGGTTTCTTCGCTAAGGTTCGCTTTATTATCATTTTTTGAGTCTCCGCTAACCCCATCTATCGCCATTACTCCAAATATACCTATGACAACAAATACTGCCACAACAATGGCTGCCACTTTTATTTTTTTCCCTTTGAATTCTTTTAATTTGTCAAAATTTTTATGCAACTTCCTCTTCCTCTCTATTGGCCACTGGTTTAATAACAAAAAAAAACATTTTGGTTATCCAAAATGCTAATCACGAGAGCTTTCCGATAACCTGCAGAAATCTCTTCTTTTATTACAACTTTTTGTGGTTTTCCGGCTTTACGGTAGCAAGTTCTGCCTAGGACTTTCACCTAGTTGCCCAACAAAATGTTTTTTTATAATATAATTATATGGGGTTTTCACTTCTTTGTCAACAGAATTTTCTATGTTGATCGTGTTGACGTGTTGTCCGTGTGTTTCGCATTCGCATTGTCTCTTTGTTTTCTATCTTTCGAATTGTGTTTCTATATTTTGTATAATGTTTTTAAATTTTGCATTGTATTTTTCTCTGTTTCTCCTTCCAAAAGTGTTTGTATTCTTTTGGCTAGCTTTTCTTTGTACTTTTCTGCATTTTAGATTGTATTCACCTGTATTTTTCAAATTTTAGATTCTCTTTTCAACTTCTATGCAAATAAAAAACCGAGATATTCCCGGTTTCATTTCTTTGATTTAGTTGTTTCCTTTAGATTTAATTCTTGCAGATTTACCAGATCTTTGTCTCATGTAGTTAAGTTTAGCTCTTCTAACATCACCTTTTCTAACCACGTCTATCTTTTCAATCTTAGGCGAATGTAGTGGGAATGTTTTTTCAACTCCTACTCCAGAAGCTATTCTTCTAACAGTAAAAGTTTCTCCAACTCCTCCACCTTGTTTTTTCAAGATAAAGCCTTCAAATATTTGAACTCTTTCCCTTGTTCCTTCTTTTATTTTGATGTGAACTTTTACGGTATCTCCAACATCAAAGGCAGGAATATCTTGTTTCTTGTATTCTTCTGTAATTTGCTCTAATATGTTCATCCTTTTTTTCCTCCTTCCTATCAAAGACGTTCTTAGCTACCTTACCAGAGGACCGTCCGTACTAACCTAAGCATTTTATCATAAATCTTGCCTAATTGCAAGTTTTATATTTGCATAAATTTTGCTTTTACTTTAGCAAGTCACACTTTGATTTTTAATTTTATTGTATATTTTGGATTTGTTCTCTTATTTTTTCTATTTCGCTTTTCATCTCAATCATTATATTTGTTATTTCCAAATCATTAGCCTTAGATCCAATTGTATTTGTTTCCCTATTTAACTCCTGCACCAAAAAGTCCATTTTTTTGCCTTTGCTTTTTTCTTCACTATATAGTATTTCCTCCAATTGAAGAAGATGACTTCTTAGTCTTACTATTTCCTCAGTAACATTTGCTTTATCTGCAATTATTGCTGCTTCAATATAGATTCGTTCTTGAGCTATCTCTGTTTCTCCTTCCAAAAGTGTTTGTATTCTTTTGGCTAGCTTTTCTTTGTATATCTCTGGCAATCGCCCTGCTTTCCTTTCTACCTCATCTAGATATTCTCTGAAAAGGTTCACTCTGCTTCTTATATCATCTCCTAAATTTTTCCCTTCTTTTATGCTCATCTCCAAAAATGCATCTAATGCTCTTTTGGTCGCTACCACCACATTTTCTTTGATAGCTTCTTCATCAGCAGAGATTGCAGTTGTCCTAATTACATCAGGAAGAGACGCTATATACTCTAAACTTA
>CAYJJM010000007.1:15567-19065 GCA_964370515.1 uncultured Oscillospiraceae bacterium
TTTTCCCTTTTAACTTTTCTATTCCAGCTAGGTACTCAGCGGCTAATTCTTCACTGACTATGATTTCTGTTTCAACTTCTTTTAAATTTTCCAGTTGTACTGAAACCTCAACCTTTCCTCGAGTTATTCTATTTTTTATTGTCTTTTTAATTTCTTCTTCTGCGAAGCTATATCTACGAGACATTTTTGCAATAACATCTAAATATCTATGGTTTACTGCTTTTATTTCCACTATAATGTTTTTCTCTAAATCTGAGTATTGCCCCTTGCCATACCCTGTCATGCTTCTTATCATTTAATTTTCCCCCACACAATAAATTTACAAACTAATAAAATTATTCGTGACTCTTATTTATATTAAATTGCTAATATAAATTTACCTCATATAATCATTATAAATAATCAAATTTAAGTTTGCTGAAGATTATTTATGTTTACAATAGCATAAAATTTCAATTTGACTTCTTTTTAAAGTTTCACATTCTACTTTTCCCATATACTTATTATTGTCATTTCAATATCGCTTTTTGTTTAATATGTTATAATATTAATATTATAACATATTAGGAGGATTTATGGCACTAGATGGATTAATTGTTTCAGCCCTTAGTCTTACATTTTGAATTTTTGGTTGTTTGCTAGCACTATCCTTCTAAGTAATCTTTTTATTAAGTTTCTGTTTGTACAGTCAAGATTTTGCGACACACTTTCTTCAGTTCATATCCACTTCGAACTTTCACCGTTTAACTGTGCACCATACTCGACACACCCAATAAAAATCGAGCTCATATTAATGCATGCTCGATTTTCTTGAACTGTTTTATTTGAATTGTTTAAAAAAGCTTTTATTTTTGTACCTGCATTAGAGCCTTCCTATTCGTCTTGCTCTTTTTCTTTTAACTGTCTTTTTAGCTTAAATCTAATCAAATTCACTATTTGCTATTAATAAATTCTTTTACTGCTTCTACAACTCTATCTACTTCAGATGGCAAGTTGTACGGTGCAAAGCCTACTCTTAAAAGCCCACCTACCTTACCAAGGTCCCAAACATGCTTGATTAGTTCCATTGCATAGTAGTGTCCGTCCCAAACAAATATTCCTTTTTCTCCCATAAACTTACCAATGTGATTGGTGTGACGACCCTCTATTAGGAATGAAACCGTACAAGTTCTTTCTGCATCTTCTGCTGGACCATAAATTTTGACACCCTCAATTTCTCTAAGTTTTGCCCTTAAATCTCTAGCTAGTCCATCTTCATATTCATCAATTGACATCATTCCTGCAACTATATTTTTTCTCCTTCCCTTTAATCCTTTTGTTTCTTCTTCAAAGAAGTCCATATGTCTTGCCCCAATGTCAGCAATAAATTCAACTGTTTCAGCGGCACCACAAACAAGCTCTTTGGCAATAGTTCCAGTTTCTAGTTTTAGTGGCATATCAAAGTTGTCATCGGCCATAACCCTGATTGTCTTAGTCTTTTCTCCTAGCTCTTTTTTCATATATACTATGCCAATATGTGGTCCAAAAAACTTGTAGGCTGAGCAGTATAAAACATCCATTCCCACTTCCTGCACATCTATTGGCCTGTGAGGCGCATAATGAACTGCATCAACACAGGTAATTGCACCAACCTTGTGTGCTTCATCTATAAACTTCTTGATGTCGGAAATTGTTCCACAGCCATTAGCCGCCCAGTTAATAGCAAGTACTTTTGTTTTATTAGCAAGCTTAGATTTAAAGTCTTCAAAGTCTAATTGAGCAGTTTCAGTATTGATTTTAACTGATTTTACTACCATTCCAAAGTCTTCTAAAGTTCTCCAAGGTGATCTATTTCCTTCATGGTCAATGTCTGTAATAATTATTTCATCGCCTTTTTCCATTGTTCTTACAAGCCCAAGTGCCACCTTGAATGCTATTGTTGATGTGTTTTCTCCAAAGGCGATTTCATCTGGATTGCAGTTAAAGAAATCCGCATATGTGGCTCTAGCATTTAATACTGCCTCATCGCTGTCTCTTGATGTTTTAAACTCTCCATCACAGTTTGCATTAGTATAGTACATGTAGTTATTCACTTTCTCAACCACTCTGTTTGGAACTTGTGTCCCGCCTGGCCCATCTAAAAATGCAGCGGGCATACCATTTACAGTTGTTGCTAGTGCCGGAAACTGTTGTCTTACATAGTCAATATCAAATTTAAATTCTTTCATTTTCTCTCCTTTTTAATGTTCTTATATATAGTTAGCTTTCTTATGTTATAATAATAATATAAATGAATTTTCTTTCATTTACAATTGTAGGAAATTACAAAATACTTTTAAATTTATGTAAAAATTACAAAGCATTATTTTCAAGGAGGTTTATTTTGATTAATGTATCCCAACTACTAGCCTTACCTGGTATGAATCAACTTAAACTAGCTAACGACCCTTCTGGTCTGCAAAACAAAGTTAGCGGAACAGGTATCTTTGAATGGGAAGATATCGAAACTATTAAAAAAACCTTCAACAAAGGCGAATTTGTAGTAACAAGCCTTTCTAATGTAAAAGATAATAGCGAGCTTCTCTTTTCTTCTTTGAACGCATTAATAAAGCTTAAAGTTTCTGCAATTGCCATTAAAACTGTTTGGTGCTTTTCTCTTCCAAGCGAGATTGTTGAGTTGGCAAATATTCATAAAATCCCGATTTTCTTTTTTGATGGAATCTATATGGATGACATTATTTATGAGGTCAAAAATGCCTTACTTAATCAAAATCTAAACAGTCTTTCTGTAGAAACCCTAAAAAGCATAATGGCAAGCGATGACTCAAAGGAAATAAGTTCCTTATCCTATAAATTAAATCCCTTATTTTTTGATAATTATTATTGTATATGTATTGCACCAAAAAAAGAAGAGAGTAATAAAAATGTTCTTACCTCCAAATTGTCAGTTTATAATACGAAGGATAAGTCATATATTTTCCCCGTAAATTCAGCTCACTCTTTTATAAAATGTAATAGATGTTTTTTACTAATATTCTCTTTTGAGGGGAAAACTTGTACCAAAGAATCTTTATCTTCACTGCTAGGCGAATTATCTATATCTACTTCTGATTTTTATATTAGCATTAGCTCAAAAAAAAATAACCTATCTCAAATGAGTAGGGCAATTTATGAAGCCTTACTTTCCCAGGCCGTTGGCCAGATTGATAGCTTATCATTTTTCGCCTTTGACAGTTTGGGAGTAGAAAAACTTATTTTTTCAGACCCAAATCAGTCTAACGCTAGAGATTACTATAATCATTTTAATAATTTACTGGAAGCTTATGACAGAGAGCATAATTCCAATCTAAAAGAAACATTAGTGACTTATACTAAGTGCGGGAATGATATTAACCTGGCCTCCGAAGTTCTTTTTCAACATAGCAATACCGTAAGATATAGACTTTCAAAAGCAAAATCAGTCCTTTCCCTAGAAGATGTTCCTGACAGTGACATACAATTATACATATATGCTAGGAT
>CAYJJM010000007.1:19075-22493 GCA_964370515.1 uncultured Oscillospiraceae bacterium
TAGGATGGCTCAAATTTTTTCTATATTAGATAAGCCATGGCTTTAAACTTTGATCTTTCCATTGTGGCTTTAACTTCTCTTTTTCCTTGGTCTACAGACGGAATAATCTCCGGAGCACCTATATTTCCTCTTTAATTAAAATATCCTTGCAACATAGTTTGCAATGACATAAAATTAGGGCATGATAAGTATCATGCCCTAATTTTAAAATTAATTTAAACTTTCCAAACTTCCCGTAAACTCATCTTAAGTGTTTTACGCCTCTTCTCAAAAACAATCCACTTTATTATTCTTTACTAGTTTCTATTTTTTTTGTTTCTTTCTTTACAAGTTTTACTTCTGGTTCTTGCGGCGACTTTAGTAAAGGAATTAATCTATCTAAACCTGTAAAAGTCAAAAGAAATAATACTTATCCAAGCCATGAAATTATATTGAATCAAATCAAATACATCCATAATTACTACCCCATGGTTCTTTTGCTGTTTTTCACAAGATTTATTTATCTCCTCTATAACCTTTTTTTCGCTATTTAAACTGCAATCCGCATATTTAACTAAAGCATCAACTTCGTTAAGCATCGGAATTCTAGCTAACATATAATTTACATTAATGCCTGCCTCTTTAAGTTCTTTAATTTGAAGTAACCTTGATGTAGCTATATGCTTACAATTTGCTTTAACAAATTGCTCTACTCCTTCAATGCTGCATTAAATCCTTTTACAACTCCAGCTATCTCAATATTCTTTTTTTACACTCGTTTATAACCACTCTCTTAGATAATTTTTCTTTATAAACTTCTACTAGTTTCCAAGCTTTTCCATTTATTTCTTCTACATTCTTTCTAATTATATCAATTCTTTTTTTATCTCTTCTTCTGCAAAGCTATATCTTCTTGATATCTTAACCATCGTGTCTAAATAACGATGCTTAACTGACTTTATTTCTATATTAACACTTTTTTGTTTGCAAACTCTCCTTTTCAATATCCTATCATGCTTCTTATCATAGAAGTTCTTCCTTTACTACTAATATGTTATAATAATATATAATAACATATTTAGGAGGATTTATGGCACTAGATGGATTAGTAGTACAAGCCTTGGGGCAAGAATTAAACACTGCCCTTACAGGGTGCAGAATAGATAAAATATATCAACCCAACAAAACTCAATTTATTTTTGTAATAAAAACCAAAGATGGAAACAAAAAGCTTCTTTTATCATGTAATAGCGATCATCCTGGAGTTTATTTTACAGGAGAAGTTTATGATAACCCTGCAACTCCATCTTCCTTATGTATGTTTTTTAGAAAACATCTACAAGGTGGAAGAATTTCTAAAGTAAAGCAATTTCAATCCGAAAGAATTCTTGAAATTTTTGTAGACTCTTTGGATGAATTGGGAATTGCCGTTTCAAAGAAGCTTGTAATTGAGTTAATGGGAAGGTACAGCAATATTATTCTTGTTCAAAATGGGTTAGATGATTTTCCTGAAGGCAAAATTTTGGACTGTGCAAAAAGAGGTTCTATCGATTCTAATACGAAACGGCTTGTTTTGCCTGGTCAGCCTTACGAATACCCTCCTCACAAGGAAAAGGTCTCTTACTTTACAGTTCTTGAAGATGATTATATAGAAAAAACCCAAAGTCCTGTTTTTTTTGAGCCTACATTCATATCAAATTATTTTCAAGGGATTTCTTTGACTGTTGCAAGTCAAATTGTATCAGAAAGCGAAAACACAAATTCTTCTCCCCTTGAGACTTTAAAAAAACATGTGCTTGCAATTTCTGCAGGAAATTATTGTCCCACCCTATGGCTTAACAAAAATAATTCTCCAAAAGATATTCACGTCTTAACTCTAGCAATATACCAAAATTTAAAGCATTCTTCTTATCCTACCACTAGCGAGGCTTTAGATGTATATTATCTTTCTAGATCTTCTTCAAATAAGCTTGAGCAGGAGAGGCTTTCTCTTTCTAGAAATGTCAAATCTCTAATTAAAAAAATATCCGTTAAAAAAGGGAAATTGGCAAACGAAGTTGAGGATGCCAAAAATTCAAAACACCTGAGAATATACGGTGAGTTATTGATGGCAAATCTTCATAAATTCCAGACAGGTGACAAAAGCGTAAATCTGGTAAATTATTATGATAATACCACAGTATCCATACCTTTAGATATTAAAATTTCCCCTTCCAAAAATGCTCAAAATTATTTTAAAAAATATACCAAGTCAAAAAGAGCTGTATTGGAAAAAGGTTTACAATTAGAAAAAGCAAAAAACGAATTAGAATACTTGGAAAGTGTTTTGACATTTCTGAACATGACTTCATCTTCAGAAGAAATACAAATCCTCAAAGATGAGCTTATAGAAAGCGAGTTTTTACGAAAAGAGAAAAAAGCTATAAGAAAGAAAAAGAATCAAGCCCCTTCTCTCTTGTCCTTTAAATCTTCATGCGGAAAAACTATTTTAGTTGGGAAAAACAACAAAGAAAATGACTACCTTACATTTAACCTTGCAAGCAAAAAAGATCTTTGGTTTCATGCCAAAAATATTCCTGGTTCTCATGTAGTTCTTTTGTTGGAAGGTGATTCTCCAACTGAAGAAGAAATTGTACAAGCAGCAGAAATAGCCGCTTACTTTAGCAAGTCTGCTAATTCAGAGAACGTACCTATAGACTATACCCTTATACGTAATGTAAAAAAACTAGCAGGTGGAAAGCCTGGGATGGTGACTTTTTCAGAAAACAGCACCTTATATGCCACCCCAAAGGATCCAACATCTACTTCTTAAAATTATGCTTATTTTATTATTTTAAATTATGTTTATTTTAATATTGTTGAAATATCTAAATCTTTGTATTTTTTCAATATAGGCAGTATCGCCCCTATTATTTTTTTCGTTCCGCCTTCTATATTTGACTCTAAATTAATTGGAATTATTGGATCGTGCAATGACATTCTTAGCAAAATCCATCCATCTACATTTGCTTTTGAAAACTTTAATCTAATACCCTCGTAGTTAGGCTCTACCAAGGAAATTCCTTCTTCTATTTGAGTTAGGTTTTCAATCTCTTTGAATATAGGTTGTGCATATTCAACAAAGTCTGAATTTTTTATTTTAATTCTATATTCCTTAGACTCTAGTGGTTTTTCTAACTCTTTAATTAAAGCATCAATCCCTTTGCCTTCTCGTAAAAGTTTTGCACTTTCAATGACTATTTTTGTAGCAAGATAGGCCCCATCATCCAAAAAATAATTTTCCTTTAGAGCAGCATGCCCCGAGGTTTCTATTGCAAGTTGGGAGTCTTCTCCCTTTTCATTAAGTTCAATGGCTTTGTTTATAACATTCTTATATCCTCTTTTATACCTTAGATGTTTCAAGCCTAATTTCTGTTCTATAAATACAGTTAGTTGATCA
>CAYJJM010000008.1:0-7009 GCA_964370515.1 uncultured Oscillospiraceae bacterium
TTGGCTTCTATTGGAATATTTTATTTCTCTTTCCAAAAGTTTAATATCCGTGTTAGCCAAGCCTACAACTTGCAAATTTTTAATGTTTTTTTCATCTCCAACTTCAAAATGTGTAGTTATTAAAGTTATGCTACTTCTATTTTGCAGATAACCTATAAGTCCTTTTGTAAGGGCTCTACCTTCTATTGGGTTTGTCCCACTGGCTATTTCGTCAATGAGTATTACTGCCCTATCTTTGCTATTATCCAAAATTTCTTTAAGCTCTTCCATTTCGCTTCCAAATGAAGAAAGTCCTCTTTCTACCGACTGGCTGTCTCCGATTAGAATTTGCATAAAGCTAGATAGTCCTATTTTAAGTTCTTTGGCAGGAACGAAAAATCCGTATTGAGTCATGAATATCATAAACCCTACTAATTTAAGGCTTATAGTTTTTCCTCCCATGTTTGCGCCTGTTATGCAGGCTACTCCTTCTTTTAAAGTTAAAGATATTGGAATATATTCTTTTTCTTTCTTCTTTAATATATGCTCTACTTTGGTGTGTCTTCCCTCAATTATTTCTATAACATGCTCTTGGCAAATCTGAGGTTTTACAAAATTATTGGCTACTGCAAGTTCTGCCTTGCCTATTGTCAAATCCATCTTTCCGATTTTTTGCATATTGGATATAATAGTTTCACTACTTTTCCATATCTCTCTAGACAGCTTTTCTCGAACCTTTGCTTCTTCCAACTCTATCTTTACTTCAAGTTTCCTTATTTCTTTTTTCGTTTCCCTTTGCTCTGGTGTTTCCACGATACCAAAGGTTATAGAAACTAAGTCTTGAGCTGTTTGTTCCAACGCATCTATTCCATTTAATTTTTCAAATTCAGCCACATCTCCCTTTGAAACTGTGTAGTCAAATTTGGGTGTCAAATGAAAGCCATATTTTTCTTTGATGCTTTCCCTTATTTTCTTTTTTTCACTTCTTATTTTAAGTTCTTTGATTTTCTTCTCACCTCTTAACTTTGCAAGTTCCTGTGAAAATTCTTCGTATACATAAAATGTGTTTAGTCTATCTTTTCTAGGATCTAGAATATCTAAAATGTCTTTTGTATCTTCAGTGAGAAATTCTTTAGGAATGCTGCTGCTACTAATAATTGCCCTGGCCTTTTCAAAAATAAGCAATGTGCTTTTTATTTCAAAAAGTTCTATGGTAGAAAGAGTGTCTTTTTCTGCCCTTTCTATGGAAAATCTCACATCCTTTAATGGCATAAGTGTGAATTTTAAATCTACTAGCTTTTGATTTGACCTTTCTGTGAAGTTAATCATATCTTCCACTAGTTCAAGCTCTTTTTCCAAAGCTTTTTCTTGTCCAGGGAAAAATGGTCGCATAGTCTTTAGAGCCTCTTTGCCAAAAGGCGTAATTAAGTCTATTGAATTTATAATATAATCAAAGTCTACTTGACTTTTGCTTCTAACATTTGAAAATCTTCTTGCCATTTTTCCTCCCTTCTCAGCTTTTGAAATCTTGAAAAAAATTGAGTTTAAATATGAACTTTAGCCTCTCACATCAATCACCGGTATATCTTTAATAATTTTTTCCATTCCTTCTTTTAGTTTGTCTTGATCAAAAAAATATCCGTTTGGTGAATAAGGGTTCACAGTAACTGCTGCAACTTTAATATTTTCTAGAACTTCTATTTGTAACCCCTTTTTCTTATATTGTTTCCAACTACTGTTGTCAATAAATATTTTTGTTGGATCTTTAATTAAGAATTTCACTTTGCCTAGTTTTTCTATGTTAATATCTTTAATCACACTAGAGGTAAAGGCCCCTGGTATATAAACATATTTTATTTCCTTAGTTATCTCTTTATCTAAATAATTGGAGGCTCCTAATCCTGTCTTTAAATCTAGTGGTTTTATTTTCCCCACATCGTTTATCATAATTATCTTATCTAAATTCATATTGTCATATATGGATTTTCTAATGTCTTCATCTTGTAGCCTAGGTGCTCCATACAGGTCAATAATATGAGCTGTTTCTTTTACCACTTTATTCAAATCTCGAGAGATTACTGCGCCTGTTGCCAAGATTACAGCATCTGATGCCTCTGGGTTTGCAATATGGCGTCTATCAATGGCTACATCAATTATAACTATTTCTGCTCCCATTTCCAGTAAATCTTTGCATATTTTTTTTTGTTCCTTGGTAGATACTGGTCCTGCTACTTGTACATAGCCTGCATCCAAAACTTTGCAAATCAAAACTTGACCAATTGTGCTATGGTATTCTGTCAGGCGAACTATTTCCAATTGGGCATCAGCAAGGTCATACAAGCCCTTGGGCACGGAAACCAAGGTTCCTTCTTCCACATAAACTCTTGGCTTATCTGTTCCTGTAACAAGGTCTGTATCTTCCCCATCTCTACCAGTTGATGTGACACCTATTATCATTCCCTCATCAATGGCTTCTTCAATAAGGAAATTTAAGGTTGCTGTTTTTCCAGAATTCTTGGCCATACCAACAATAGATATTATTTTGTTTTCTAAAGCAAGCTCTTTTAGTAAACCCATTTCCTCTCCTTATTAAGGGAATACCTGCCTCCTAAGAGGCAGGCCAATATAACTATTTATTTTCTGTTATGTCTTGATAAACCTTCTGGTTCTAGAGAAAGTCTTGTTCCTTGTTCTAAGGCAGCAACACCTTCATACTTGTATTCTTTCTTGCCTGTGCAATAATCGCAAGTACATTCCATCGGCTCTTGGTTAGTTGGTTCTGTATATGTGGTAATAACTCCTTCGTAGTTTCTCAGAATAATTTTTCCTGGAGATTGAGAAATCACATATTGTGGCATTACCGGAGTCTTTCCACCACCACCAGGAGCATCAACTACAAACGTAGGAACTGCATATCCAGATGTATGTCCTCTAAGTCCTTCTATAATTTCTATTCCTGTTGAAACTGGAGTTCTAAAGTGTCCAATTCCAAGAGACAAGTCACATTGATAGATATAGTAAGGTCTTACTCTATTCTTTACTAATAAATGTACTAAATCTCTCATAATATGAGGGCAATCATTAACTCCTCTCAAAAGTACAGATTGATTCCCTAAAGGAATTCCTGCATTTGCCATTTTTGCAAGAGCAACTTCTGCTTCTTTTGTTACCTCCTTTGGATGATTGTAATGAGTGTTAAGCCATACTGGATGATATTTTTTAATCATTTCGCAAAGAGCATCTGTAATTCTCATTGGCATTACAACAGGTGTCCTACTACCCAGTCTAACAATCTCTACATGTGGAATTTTTCTCAACTCAGAGAAAATATATTCTAGTGTAGCATCTTCTACACACAAACAGTCTCCACCGCTAAGTAGAACGTCTCTTATTTGAGGAGTTCTCTTGATATATGCAATACAAGCATCTATGTCTTCTCTGCTTCTGCTTCCATCATGCTCTCCTGCAAGTCTTCTACGAGTACAATGTCTGCAATACATAGAGCATTGGTCAGTAATCAAGAAAAGTACTCTATCTGGATATCTATGTGTTAATCCAGGTGCTGGCGAGTCTTCATCTTCGTGTAAAGGATCTGCCATATCTTCTGCTGATGTATGGGTTTCGCTTAAAATAGGTACTGCTTGCATTCTTACAGGGCATCTTTCGTCATCTGGATCCATCAAAGAAGCATAGTAAGGAGTAATTCCTACTCTAAATCCGTCAATAACTTTTGCAATGTCTTCTTTTTCTTTTGCAGTCAAGTTTATCACCTGTGCAATTTGTTCTACTGTTGTTAAACGATTTTCAATTTGCCAGTGCCAATCGTTCCATTGTTCATCTGTAACATCCTTCCACAGAGGGATGGTTTTCCAATCTCTAATACTCATTTTTTCTCCTTCTCTTTTACTTGTCTTTTTCAGCGTATACTGCGCCACTGGTTCTCACTGCGTGCTTCATGTACATCTGGGTACACGGCTGGGTTTTACGCATACATTTCTTGGAATAAATCTCTAAGCGGTTTGCTTTCTCTGAGAACTTGCAATGTTATTTCTGCATGGTCCTTTGTGTATCCGTTTCCAACGATCATGTTTACATCTTTGCCAACACCTTCTGCTCCTAATGCTGCTTTTGTAAAGTTTGTAGCCATTGAGAAGAAGTATACTGTTCCTTCATCTTTGCAAGCAAGAATAGATGCCATCTCTGTGTTTTCAATATTTACACAGTTTATTACTAAATCTGCTAGTTTGCCATCTGTAACTTCCATGATTTTGTTGTAAAAACCAACTCCATCAGTACAATCAAATGGGAAGTATACATCAGCAAGGTCTAATTTCTTTGCTCTTTCAGTAGATCTTTCTGAACCACCTACGCAGATAACTTGTCCTGTAATACCAGCTCTTTTCTTTGCTTCATAAAGGCAAAGAAGTCCTGATTTACCGCCTCCACCGATTACTACTACCGTGTCTCCTGGCTTTACTAATTTGGCAGCCTGTGCTGGTGCTCCAGCTACATCAAGTGCGCTTAATGCAAGACCATCATCCATATCTTCTGGTAATTTCGCATATATTCCGCTTTGGAATAAAATTGCTTTACCCCTAATGTCCACTTGATCTATTTCTGGTCTTACTTCTAATATTTCTTCAATAACTAATGGTGTAAGAGAAAGAGAAACCAAAGTAGCTATTCTATCTCCTGCTTTTAAATCACCAACATAATTTTCACCAACTTCTAAAACTGTTCCTATTAGCATTCCGCCAGAACCAGTCCATGGGTTTTTATGTTTTCCTGCTTTTTCTACTATATTCATCATAGTTTTTTTAATTTCTTCAATATCTCCGCCTGCTCTTTTTTCAATTTCTGTAAATGAAGCTGAGTCAATATTTAGAGTTTGAACATCAATTAAAACTTCATTATCATAGATTTCCATATTGTTGTCTATAACATCTGCTGGTTGTGGCAAAACTCCCTTTGGTGAAATAACTCTGTGTGTTCCGAATGGGCATCCTTTTTTCATAGTTTAGTCCTCCTGTTTAATCAATACTTATTTTTTTATTATATTAACTTATTTTAATGAATGTTTAATGGTTTTATCATCACTATGTAGTTATTACCTTAAACATTCTCTTTATCGCTTGTCCTAAATATTAAGCAACTTCTGTGGCAATATTCTTTGTCACCATATAATCTAGTCGCAATTTAAAAAACATGTTGAAAATTCAACATGTTTTTCATTTTTTCTCTTTTTGTTCTTACAGTTTTTGTCGAGAATCTGAACCAATATTGTTTCTTTTCGAGGAAAGGCGAACCTTTTTCGGTTCATTTTGCCGCCTTGTCATTACTTTTATCTATCATTTCGACACCTTATCATTATTTTTATCGCTTTTTTACACCTTGCAATTAATTTTATTTTATTTTTTTATTGCATTATATTTGATATTTGTTTTTCTTTCTAACAAATTGTGTTTGGCTAATTCCTATAGAGTTTGCCGCTTTTCTAGTGCTACCATAAGTTTCATAGGCTTTTTTTATTATTTCCTTTTCATAGGTTTCAATCATTTTATCCAGTTTTATTTCTTTTGGTAAAGATTCAAAACTAGTCCCCTCAAACATCTCTTCATGAAAACTTCTTAAAACATCTTCCAAATCTATTTCTTCTCCTTTGGAGGCTATGATAAGTCTTTGCACTGTGTTTTCCAATTCTCTTATATTCCCTTCCCATTTGTGATTTTCCAGATAACTTAGTGCCTCCTCTGAAATTCCTTTTTTCACACAAAATTCTTTTCCGTAAGTTTCTAAAAATTTAAATACCAAAGGACTAATGTCTTCCCTTCTTTCTTGCAAGGACGGTATTTTCACAGAAACCACATTAAGCCTGTAATACAAGTCTCTTCTAAATTTCCCCTCTTCAACTTCCTTTGACAAATCCTTATTCACTGCAGAAATTATTCTAACATTTGTCTTTACAGGTTTCATTCCTCCTACTCGGTAAAACTCACCTTCTTGTATCACCCTCAGAAGCTTTGCTTGCATATCCAAAGGCAAATCTCCTACTTCATCAAGAAATATAATCCCGTTATCCGCCAGTTCAAAATATCCTTTTTTCCCTGTTGTACTAGCACCCGTAAACGCCCCTGGTTCATAACCAAAAAACTCTGACTCCAAAAGGTTTTGGTATACCGCAGCACAATTCACTTTAATAAATGGTTGCATTTTTCTGTGGCTACTTTTTTGAATTATATTTGCAATCTTTTCCTTTCCAACACCAGTGTCGCCTGAAATCAAGACATTGCAATCATATTTTGAAATTTTCATGACTTCATCTAATATTTTTTCCATTTTTTCGCTTCTGCTAACAAACTCTTCAGGAAGTCCTCTTCTCATTCTGTGAATTCGCTTATCCGCTTCATCACTTTTGGTTTCTTGTTTCTTTTCTATGGCATCATTTCCTTTTATATATGACGCTAGTTCCCCTATAACTCTAATATCAAAGCTGTCATACTCCTCCATATATCCTTCCGCATTGTAAATGTTTATTTGCTTAGCTAAGGACTCTGTAATGTAAAGTGCAGAATTATAATTATTAATCAAATTGGCAAACATTAATGTTGCACCATACTCCGCAGCCAGGACACATATGGGTTCTGCCCCTGGAATTTCCGAGCAATTAATAACCATGTCGAAGTTGCTTTTGCCGCCTATCTTTTCCATGGTTTCTATTGGTTTAATAATATTTTCATAATGGATTTCATCAAATGTTTCTTCCAAAAGTTTTGATATAGTATAGCCTTTCATAATTGTGCTATTTTTTTTATCAATAACATTAACAACCTTGGCTTCGGTTTTTACAACCTTTCTAATTACATAACCAAAAATTAAATTCATCAATGAATTAGTTCCTACAATCAAAATATTTTTTTTGTTTTCAATAAGTTTGCTCACCCTGTAAATTGTTCCTGACTCATTAAAAATATATAAACTTAAATCTACAGGAAGCCCCATAGGCATTTTTATTAAAGGTATTGTGTCATGA
>CAYJJM010000008.1:7019-20927 GCA_964370515.1 uncultured Oscillospiraceae bacterium
CTGCCTCAACTTGATTAAAAACTCTATCTATTTTATTGATTTTCGTTATATGCAAAGGGATAGTAGCCAAAGACGCATTACATATAATTTCATTGCCTTTTTTGAAATTTTCTTTACCTTTGTAGTTTTCTCCTATTTCCTCTATTTCTCCATAAACTACACCGCCTGTATCTGTAACAGGGTTGTGAAGTTTTCCTCTTTGAATAACAATGTCTACAATCTTTTGCCTTATGGCATTGTCATCATTTGCACACTCCATGCAAATTTGTTTAAAGCTAGTGCTTTCTATATGTATCCTTTTTATAGCAATTTTTATTTCATTGCCTTTAATCCCTCTACTATTGTCTATTTTCCAAGCGGATGTAGGCAATACATTGGCTGGTTCTAAAACCCTTTCCACTCCAAATTTATTTTCAGAATCTATAAATTTCATCGTTCCCCTCCTCCGCGAACTGTTTCATACATAGTTTTTGTTTCCGAACCATAAACGGTTCGCTCTTATAGTCTAACTTGTTTGTAGGTTTTTTTCAATGGGCTTATAGCTTTTATTTAGTATTATTTCCGTCAATAAAGCAAGAATTATTTTTTAAGGCAAAATAAAAACTTTAAAATGATACTTGCCAACTAGTATAATTTTAAAATTTGCAGTTTTTGAATTATTGAAGAGTTGGGAAATTAAGGGTTTTGATTGGAATAATTGGAAATTGGAAAATTGGAAAATTGGAAATTGGGAAATTAAGGTTTTTTAATTGTCCCATTTATATTTATGTGCTAAAATGTATAGGGTTTATACATCCTTTGAAGAATAAAAACAGAAAGTTTGCATTGGACAATAAATACCTAATAAACACCCAAAAACCTCATAAGGTTAAATGGTTATATTTTGCATAATTATATTTTTAATAATTATATTAATAAAGAAAGAAAAATAAATTTATAATTTTTATCGAAAAAGAAAAAAGAAAGAGGAACCAAATGAATAAGTTTAAGAAATTTTTATTAAAAAAAGATATAATTTTTTCCAAAGAAAGATATTTGCAAAAAGCTTTGTCTTCTATGGCGTTAGGCCTTTTTTCCACTCTTCTAATAGGCACAATAATCAAAACCCTTGGAGAACAAACTGCCATATGGTTTGGAAATAATATGATTTCTGATTTTCTCGTAGAGACAGGAACCATTGCCGGCTCTCTAATGGGTGCTGGAATAGGAATCGCTGTAGCCTTTGGATTAAACGCACCTCCTCTGGTTCTCTTTTCCTCTGTCGTGACAGGAACAATGGGAGCCACTTTTGGCGGGCCTGCAGGAGCATTTATTGCCGCTGCCATAGGGGCGGAGTTCGGAAAAGCCATTAGCAAAGAAAGTAAAATTGATATCATTGCCACTCCTGCTATTACAATAATATTTGGCATGCTTTCAGCAAAGTTAGTAGGCCCTGGCGTTAGTTGGCTTATGACTTCTTTAGGAAGCCTTATAATGACCGCCACCGAATGGCAACCTTTCGCCTTTGGAATTGTAATTTCAGTAATAGTTGGATTGGCTTTAACCGCACCTATCTCAAGTGCTGCTTTATGCATAGTGTTAGATCTTTCAGGCCTTGCAGCAGGTGCTGCAACCGTTGGATGTTGCGCACAAATGATAGGATTTGCAGTAACCAGTTTCAAAGCAAATGGAACTGGCGGCTTAGTCGCTATTGGTCTAGGAACTTCCATGTTGCAAATTTCAAACATAATCAAAAATCCTTGGATACTACTTCCTCCGACCCTTGCCGCCGCAATCATAGGCCCTTTGGCTACATGCCTTTTCAACATGACCAATATTCCTATAGGCGCTGGAATGGGAACCTCTGGCCTCGTGGGCCAAATCGGAACATTTACATCCATGGGCTTTTCTCTAGACGTTTTATTTAGTGTTCTACTTCTGCATATATTGCTTCCTGCACTGTTAGCTCTTTTAATCAATATGCTATTGATTAAAAGAGGTCTAGTTAAACACGAGGACTATAAATTGGAAGTATAGGATTTAAGATCAGTCCTGTTACTTTCTTTTTTTAAACACAATTTTTCTTTTCGCAAAATTAAGATTGCTTTTTTATCCAAAAAATGGTACATTGCATTATATAGCTTTATCGCGTTTAAATTAAACCTAATTGAATATAGGAGGAAAATTATGAGTAATAAAATAAGTTCAACATTAAGGCTGAGAATGTCACACAAAGATGCACACTATGGAGGAAGCTTGATAGATGGAGCGCATATGGTTCATTTGTTTGGCGCCCTTGCTACAGAGCTTTTAATAATGGCAGATGGAGATGAAGGTCTATTTTTAAGATATGACGAAGTCGAGTTTCTAGCGCCTACATATGCCGGTGACTATATAGAAGTTTATGGAGAAATCACTGAAATGGGAAACACTTCAAGAAAAATGACTTTTGCGGCGAGAAAGGTTGTAAGTGCTAGACCTGACATTAGTCCATCAGCTGCCGACTCTTTGGAAGAGCCTGTTGTAGTTGCTAGAGCTAAAGGAATCTGCGTTACACCTAAAGATTCACAAAGAAAATAATCTCAAGTATAGCCGAAAGGAAGCGATATTATGGCAAAAATAAGGAACGCAACCCTAGAAGATTATGATTTAGTATTTAATTATATTGAGAAACTTTGGGCACGCAACACTTATCAAAAAGACGATATTTTTAAAGTATATAAAGAAGTTTTAGAAAACGAAGACAACTTTGCTTTTTTATTATTCGTTGATGATGAGGCTGTTGGTTTTTGTCACGGAGCCTACTTCAATACCTTTTGGTTGTCAGGTCAAACTTGTTATGTTTCAAGCATCATAACAAACGAAAATGTTAGAAGAAAAGGATACGCACACATGTTGATGGATCACGCAAAATCATTGGCAAAAAACCGTGGTTGCAAAGGAATTATTTTGGATTCAGCAATGTTTAGAACAGACGCACACGCATTTTATGAAAAATATGGATTTGAAAAATGCGCTCATTGCTATAACCTATTATTAAAATAATCACAAGCCAAAGTTTAAGGAAGTGTTTGGAAAACGTCTGTAAACACTCTTCCATGACAAATTTTAAGGTGTTTTGATCCATAAATTTCCTAACCCTAAACAAAACCCCCTACTCGTTAGGTTTATTCTAACTTTTGGGGGTTTTATTAATTTTTTGCCCAACTTTCGACTGATAACTCGCAACTTGACAAATACAATCTCATATTTACCAAGTTCTAGATCAGCAACTTGAACTCTACATTTATATTGTTACTTTTATGTGCTTTTGGGGCCTTAGTATATTGCAACACCTACAACAGCGTAAGCTATAAACGCTAGTATAGCTGCAATTACTGTGTATGGTAATACTGCAATTCCCAGTTGAACCGAATTCTTTTGTACTGATTGAGAGCACATAAGCATTTGCTCTCCATACATACACATTGTAGCTCCACCAATTGATCCAGCAACTACTGCTGCCATTGCAAAGTAAGGACTTACAGCAAACTGCTCAGCAAGCGGCACTGCAATCGGACCAAGCAATAATATTACTGCCCAGTAATCTATGCCCAAGTAAACAATAATTAATGCTACTGCAAATACTAAAGCTGGTATCATAGAACCTGACAAGTAAGGGGTAACTGTTTCGATTACGAACACATCGAATCCCATATTTGTTAGTCCATATACCATAATAAAGGCTAATCCAATTACCAAAAGAGTTTCAACCATAGAACATAGCCCTGCAAGGAATTCTTCAAAGAATTTATCTATGGTCATTCTTTTTCTTGGTATGTACATAAAGAACGCAACTACTAGGGCCGCCAATACAGCAACAATAAGCTCTGCAACCCAAATCATTACACCTACAAGAACTATTACAGGAATTAGGAAATCTATGATTTTTCCTTCTTCTTGTTCTTCCTCTTCACCTTGATTTATATGAAGATCTAGTTCTCCCTTTTCTGCTCTAGCAAAGGCTTTCTTCATCCCAAACATTTTTGGAAGTATTCCTCCCGCGAATAATAACGCAACAATAATAATAGCAAATGGGTAGAATAGGAAAGGAATAACTTTTAACATTTCTGTAATCATATTTGAATCTGCAGCTGAAACACCTTCTTCTACCATAATGCTATATGTGTATGAAGACATAGCACTTATTGGCACCAAAGCAGTTACAGGAACTCCCATTGCAATTACAATAAATCCAATTCCTTCCCTAGGAATTTTGTGTTCGTCTGTAATTGTTCTAACTGTAGGCCCTATGGCAAGGTCGTTTATATAATCATCTATACAAAGAATTACACCCAAAATCCAAGTGAATACCAAGCTACTTTTTTCTGACTTTATATACCTTTCCGCCATGGTTCTAAATCCATGAGTTCCGCCTGATTTAATTAAAACTTGTATGAATGCGCCAAATAGAGGAAGTACGATTAACAGCCAAGGATATGCACCTACAGCCAAAACCTCATACCAACCGTCTATAAACCCTAACATAAAGTCTGTTCCGTCACTAATGATAAATGTTACTGCCACTGCAATAATCATAGAAGGAATAACTCTCTTAGTTATGATTACCAATGCAAGTAATATTATTAGTGGAATTAATGAAATAGCACCCATTATTTTCTCCTTTCTTTCCAAGAATTTCTTTCAAATACTATCTTAGCCGTTGGCTAAGTTTCTTTTACAACTCATTAGAGTATTATTTTTTTGCAACTTGCGCAAATACTTCATAGATTAATTTAACAGCAGCCCAAGAAGTGGTATTGTTTATTGTGTCTAGTGGAGGCGAAACCTCTACAATGTCCATGCCCACTAACGGAAGTTTTTCATAAAGCTGATTAACAATTTCCATCAACTCATTAGATGTTAAACCTCCAGCTTCTGGAGTTCCTGTTCCTGGTGCAAATGCAGGGTCTAGCACATCTATATCCAGAGTGATATAAATCACATCATATCCTTCAAAGTTCTTTACCAGTTTGTCAATGGCCACTTGATAGCCTTCTCTGAAAATATCATATGCTTTAATTACTAATAACTCTGGATGGTTTTTAAATAATTCAATTTCTTCAGCCTCATAAGATCTAATTCCTACTTGTGCCAAATCTCTGTAAGATATGGTTTCATCTGTTGCCCTTTTTAATGGGCATGCATGAGACCATTTGCTATCTTGGTAATCTTCGCAAAGATCAGGATGAGAATCAAAGTGTATAATTCCAATTTTCTTTCCTGCAAATGCTTTTCCCAAGGCCTTTTGCAATGGAATGTGAACTGAATGATCTCCTCCTAAGAAGATACAAGTTTTCCCAGTCTTAAACAAATCAGTCGCCATTTTTTCGGCTTCACCATAATATTTTTCCCAATCCAATGTAAATTCTACATCTCCTGCATCGTACACCTTAAGGTTTGGGAACATATCCCCTTTAAGGTTTACTGGAGGTAGCACTGTAGAGCATTCCCTAATTTGAGCTGGAGCCTTTGCCGCACCCTTCCCTACGCTGGCAGCACCATCAAAGGCAATTCCCATAATCATTACATCTGCTTCCTCTTTTTTCTCTGTCTTAATTTCTCTCCAAATTGTCGATCCCATTTTAGTCTCCTTCCTGAGCTTCAACCTTTGCACTCTAAAATTTCATTTAAAAATAAAAACTGTTGAAGTTATAATATATTTATTGTAAAATTAGTAAAACGCACAAAAGTACTATTTTTAATTATTTATATAGTATCAAAGTACTATTTTTCTATAAAATTCTACTAAAAAATGGTTATTTGTTAAGCTTTAATTTATAACGGAGGTAAATTTATGTTAGAAACAAAAGAATGGGAAGTACTTAACGATATAACAGCTTCTTTACATGGCATCGAAAACTCTACGGCAATGCGCCAAACCTTTTTAAGCAAATTATCCTTATTAATAGAATTTGATTTAGGTGACTTCAATTTGGGGCAAACTCTTTCCAAAGGGGTTCCCATTTTAATGGACCCTGTGGTTTTCAGTTCTTTCCCCAAGTCTTTCGAAGAAAAGTTCACTCAGCTTTATGAAGATGTATATAGTCATATTGATTATGTTAGTTGGCTTTTTTCTCACCACCAGTCCATAGCTTATAGAGAAAGTGATCTAATTAACTCCACCATAAGAAAAGAGACGGAGTTTTACAAAGAATATCTAGCAAAGTTCGACTTAGGTCTAGTCGCTGGTGTAAGCATAATAAGTTCTGGGTGTTTTGTAGGTGCTATCACTTTATACAAAAGCGAGGAGCTCAATGATTTTTCAGAGAAAGACTTATACATACTCAAACAATTGCTTCCCCATCTGCAAATAAAATTAGCTTCCACAGAAGAGGCAGCTTTAAAAAACAAAAAACATCTTAATTCATTATTAACTTATAATTATCATTTAACAAAAAAAGAAATAACTATTATAGGGCAAATAAAGGAAGGGCTATCTAATCAAGAGATTGCTGATTTAAATTTTATATCAATAAATACTACTAAAAATCATATATCACATATATACGAAAAATTCAGTGTTAAATCCCGAACTCAATTATTGCAATTTCTATCCACCGAGCATCTTGTAGAATATTGGGACTAGAAAATTAAAGAATCCCCCATCTTGCATGTTTAGCGCATAAGGATAATTTGCTTTGGATCAGAAGCAAGAACTGTATCACTGTAAACATAGTACACAATTTAAAAAACGGAGGTTAAATTTATGAAAGTAATACTACAAAGAGTAACACAAGGAAGTGTTACAATAAACAACGACGAAAAAAGGCATATAGGCAAAGGCTTGGTTTTGCTTTTGGGAATAAGCCCTTTGGATTCAAAAAAAGAGGCTGAATATTTATCAGACAAAACAGTTAATTTACGGATTTTTGAAGATGAAGAAGGCAAAATGAATAAGTCGCTTTTGGATATAGGGGGAGAAATTCTTATTATATCTCAATTCACCCTATACGCAAATTGTAAAAAGGGGAAACGCCCTTCTTTTACAGAAGCAGCAAAGCCTAATCTTGCAATCCCCCTTTACGATTATTTTGTGGAAGAAATTAAAAAATATGGCGTTACCACAAGAACTGGGGAGTTTGGCGCAGATATGCTTGTTTCTATAGATAATGATGGCCCTGTAACTATTATATTAGATACAGAGGAAATAATGCCGGTTTCTAAAGTATAGCCACAAGCTCGCTCGCTTTTTGGGTTTTTCCTTGTAGCGTAGTATTATCCTACTATTTTTAAAATTTTGGGCAATGGTCAACACCTCAAAAAAAGAAAAGGGACAATCGCAAAATTATGATTTTATCCCTTTTCAATAGCTCTCTCAGTTGGGGGGGTTGTTTGTGCTTAGTTCATCTACGGCCTCTTATACTCACAAGGAACTTTTGCTTGGCATATTCCACAGCCAAATATATAGTTTGTTCTATCTATTTTTTCTATTTCCTTTGGTGCAAGGTTGTTTTCTTCACATGTATTTTCATAGTCGGAACATATTTTTTTGTCATGGCCTTCTTTGCTAATGGAGTCACAAGGACATCTTCCTATACATGCTCCACAAGAACCATTTTGATAAAACAAGCACCAGTCATAATGACCCATTCTAGTTTTTGGTGTACAAGTAGGAGGTAAATCGTCTTTCTCTGAATTTATCTCAATCACAGTAGTCGAAAGTCTAACTGCCATTCCTTTTTCTGTAATTATTCCGTCGCTTAAACCAAAAGTTCCTAGTCCTGCCGCATAAACTGAGTGTCTGTGAGACCATCTTGAGGCAATTCCTAGATTTGTTGAAGTTTCTCTCTGAAATTCAGGTTGCAAGTCAATAGACACAGCTTTGTAGCCTTTTTCTTCAAGTGCTTTTACTAGCTTGCCGCTAAATTCCCTCATTAAAGGCTCCCATTCACCTCTAGTAACAATCCACCTATCTGAAGGAAACTCTTTAACTTTTCTTTGAGCAAGTCTGGTTTTCTCTGTTTGAGGAAAAACCATAGAAATAACCCTAATATTTTCATCCTCTACTTTATCAGTATCATACTTCAGTCCCAACACTTGTTTTGGCGACCAAAAAAATTCCCCTATATGTTTTTTTAAGAAAGGGTAATATTCATCATCTCCACTTACCACTCCAACCATAGGTTCTTCAAACAAAGGTTCCTTTTCCTCTCCAAGGGTTTTAAAGTTGTTTTTTTCCAAGCTTGAATATACTTCTTTTATTATTTTGTTAAGTTGAATAAAGTCCATCTCGTCTCCTTTCACATTTGTTTTTTCAGTATGAATTACATTCTCCTCTTTAGTATGAATTACATTCTCCTCTTTAGTATGAATTACATTGCCTTTTTTAGTGTAAATTACATTGCCTTTTTCAGTTTGAGTTACATTCTCTTTTTCTATGTAATTACACCGCTGGCCTTCAGGCATGTCGCACGCACATCCTTTTTTCTAAATAATTCATCTTATTTTTTCTATATGTCATTATATCACTTATTTTTTAGTTTTTGTATTTTTTAAAAAATATGTTAAATTTTTACCTTTTCTTGATTTGTGTTGAAAATTCAACACTTCCACATTACATTTAAATTCATTAAGTTTTTTAGCAAATTTGTCAAGAGATTTTCAGATTTTTTTTTATTTTTTTATTGTATTTTTTAAAACAGCATTTGTGGACAATTCTTTTAACAAATTTGCTAAATTTAAATTTTTCATTGAAATTTCAATGTTTTGTTTTTTTTATTTATCCACAGGCATCTTTGGATAAAATTGTATACAATAATTTTCACCTTGTGGATAATCCTTTTTTTCATTTAAATTTCAGTATCTTTTTTGTTGTGGATATTTCTTCAACTTATTAGTATAATATTATTATACATTTTGTTTTTCCACGAAAGGAGCCAACTTTGATAAACTTAAACAAAAGCTGGAAAACGCAATATTTGACCCTATGGGGAGCCCAAGGGAGTTCACTGCTTACAAGTTCAATTTTACAAATGTCTATCGTTTGGCATATAACAGAAAGTACTAGCTCAGCCCTTTTTCTTTCACTAGGTATGATCTGTGCCTACCTTCCCCAGGGAATATTGGGACCTTTTATAGGCGTGTTTGTAGATCGTTTCCAAAGAAAAAAAGTTATGGTCCTTTCGGATTTACTTATAGGCATTTCCAGCCTTTCTCTTTGGGTTGTCAGCATTTTTGCAACTCTTCCCCTCTACCTTTTTTTTATCGTTCTAATTTTCCGATCAATAGGAACTGCTTTTCACCAGCCTGCTTTTGAAGCATTAATCGCTACAATCGTTCCTAAGGAACAGTTAACCAAGTTCGCAGGTTATTCTCAAGGGTTTAAATCAATTTCATTAATACTAAGTCCCGCTTTGGGCGCTATGTTTTACAGCTTTTGGGGACTTAACATAGTCATCTTACTTGACTTCTTTGCTGCTATAATTGCAATTTTTCTACTCAACTTATTGACTACAGAAAGCATTAACAAGGTACACCATTTACTCTCAAATGATTTGCCAGCAGAAAAAAAACATTTTCTAAAAGAAACTTTAGAAGGAGTCACCATTTTGAAGAAAACTAAAGCCATACTTCCTTTGGTTATCATAGGGTCTATTTATGCACTTTTTTATATACCTATAGGCTCCTTATTCCCCTTTATCACAATGATACATTTTAATGGAAGCATATCACAAGTTGGACTTGTTGAAATTTTTTATTCTAGCGGAACTTTAGTCGGCGCATTCCTATTAGCTAAGTCCAGTCACAAATTAAATAAAGTTGTAGCAATAAGCCTTTCTATATTTTTTTACGGCGCTGCGGTCGCCCTCTCAGGAGTAATTCCAACCTATGCAATTTTATTCTTTATGTTTTTGTCCTTTTTAATGGGTCTCGCTGCTCCTTTTTTCTTTGGGATACAAACAGCCCTTTTCCAAATTCTTTTGCCACACCAATACCTAGGAAGGGCCTTTTCCGTCAACAATAGCTTACGGCTTTTGGCAATGCCCATAAGCCTAACCCTATCTGGAGCAGCTGTAGAACTAATCGGTGTGGATAGTTGGTTTTTGGGTCTAGGCTGTCTTTCAATTATTTTAAGCATTATTGCATATTTTTCTCTTCGAAAAGCATTCTAGCTTATAATAATTATAATCTTAATTCCATTGATTTTTCAACGAAGATATTATGTATACACGATTTTTTCATGTATACATAATATCTTTTATTTTTTGTTGTTTTTTTGATACAAGACCTTTATAATTTGTTGGTGGCCAATGTTGTTTTTTTGATACAAAATAAATATTTTCATTTATAAATTCAACATAATTCACATTAAATTTATATTAAGCAAATTATTTTTAATTTATTTCAAAGAGGTTTTTATGAAACATCCATTAAAAAAATTAAAAGGACTTAAAGTCCCACATTACAAAAGTACCGCTTCTATGGAAACTCGTATTCTACCTTCTCCTAGTGAGGTAGAGATTTCAATGTTGCAACATATTGGTGCACCATGTAAGCCTGTCGTTTCCATAGGTGATTATGTCTATAAAGGGCAAATCATAGGAGAATCGGAAGCCTTTATCAGCGCACCTATTCACGCTTCAATCTCTGGAACAGTAACAACTTTCTCTGAAAGTCGTGCTATTCATGGCGGCAAAAATCAAACAATAGTCATCTCTTCAGATGGCGAAGATAAGATAGATCCTTCTATTAAAGTACCTGTGATTAATAACAGCGAAGATTTTATAAATGCGATTAAAAAAAGTGGTCTCGTAGGATTGGGAGGTGCGGCTTTCCCAACAAGCGTAAAGCTAAATCCTCAAAATCCAGATGAAATAGATACTTTAATAATCAACGCAGCAGAATGCGAACCTTATATAACTTCCGATCATAGACTTATGTTGGAGCATCCAGAATCTATACTAGATGGTGCTGCTGCTATAAAAAAATATTTAAGCATCACAAAGGTCTTTATAGGAATAGAAAAAAATAAAATGGATGCCATTCAACTAATAGATAAAAAAATCCAGGAAAGAGGAATGGATGGGGTCTTTACTGTTGGTCTTGAAGAGCTTTATCCCAAGGGTGCAGAGCGTGTAATCGTAGAGGAAATAACAGGCAAACCTCTCAAAGCAGGAGTGATTCCTGCCAGTTTAGGAATAATAGTATCTAATGTTAACACTGTCGCTTTCATCGGTGAATATCTTAAGACTGGAATCCCTCTAATTTCAAAAAGAATAACAGTAGATGGGTCATCCATAAAAAATCCTCAAAATCTATTGGTTCCAATTGGAACAAGAATTGTAGATGTGGTAAAAGCCACAGGTGGATTTAAAGAAAAGCCGGACAAAATAATCATGGGGGGTGTTATGATGGGAATCACTCTTTTAGACTTTCAAATGCCTATCATCAAAAACACAAATGCAATTTTGGCATTTAACAAAAAGGATAGTTACATAGCAGAAGAATCTTCTTGCATACATTGTGGCAAATGTCTAGCCGTGTGCCCACTAGGGCTTATGCCTTCTGCAATTGCTCTAGCCTATGAAAATAGAGATTTAAAAGAAATGGAGAGGTTAAACATTATGGAGTGCATGGAGTGCGCAAGTTGCACCTATGTATGTCCTGCTCGAAAAGCGCTTAATTTTATTCATCGTATAGGAAAAGTTTTAGTAAAGGAGGCGAAAGCAAATGGAAAATAAAAAGAATCAAAGCAACAATGAAAGCCTTGCCCATGATGTTCTAATAGTTACTTCCGCTCCTCACATTGTTCAGACATTAGACACAAGGCAAACTATGAAACATGTTTTAATAGCCTTGATTCCTGCCATGGTAATGGGCATAGTTGTATTTGGCTATAGGGCCGCGACTCTTACAGCAGTATGCGTCTTGTCTTGCGTTATCTTTGAATATGGATTTTGCAGAATTGCCAAATGGAAAAAGTCTATTGGGGATTTGTCCGCAGTAGTAACAGGTGTTTTGCTTGCATTCAACCTTCCTTCAGGCTTTCCTTATTGGATGGCAATAATAGGTTCATTTGTAGCAATTGTCATAGTAAAACAATTATTTGGCGGCTTAGGGCAGAACTTTGTAAATCCAGCTGTTGCTGCAAGACTTGTTCTGTTCATATCCTTTACTGCAGAAATGACAACTTGGCCTGTTCCTCACATAGGACAAGATAGCTTTGATGGAGTTACAGGCCCTACTCCTTTGGGAGTTCTTGCTGATGGAGGGCAGCTCCCATCAACTTTGGATGCTTTCCTAGGCTTTGTAGGTGGCTGTATTGGAGAAGTTAGTGCAATCGCAATATTGATTGGTGGTTTATATCTAATCTTTATGAAGATAATTTCCCCTATAATTCCTCTAGTTTTCTTAGGAACCGTAGTTTTATTTTCAATCGTAGCAGGAGTTGATCCTCTATTCCAACTATTCACAGGTGGAATTATGTTAGGAGCTTTCTTCTGTGCAACAGATTATGTTACTTCTCCTATGACCCCTTTGGGCAGAGTTATTTTCGCAGTAGGCTGTGGTCTAATAACCATGATAATACGACTGTATGGAGCTTATCCAGAAGGAGTTTCTTTTGCAATAATAATAATGAACATCATTTCACCTAGAATAGATAAGTTAACTATAAATATATCGTTGAAAAAAGGAGGTAAGAAAAATGAGCAAAAATAACATTATAGAATACTTTTTCCCTCCTATGGTTCTTGTGATAATTTGCTTAGTTGTAACTGCAACACTTGCCTTAACTTACAATTTAACAGAACCTGTAATCGCAAAAAATTCAACAAAAACTCAGATTGAAGCAGCCCAAGCTGTTTTGCCTGAAGGTGAGGATTTCGAGGAAAAGTCAGGAACAATAGAAGGTGTTTCTTCTTACTTTCAATCTTCAAATAATGTAGGAATCGCAGTAATGGCAACGGAACAAAGTTTCGGTGGTCCTATGGATGTTATGGTCGGTATAAACACATCAGGAAAAGTAGTTTCTGTAAAAGTTGTATCACACATTGACACACCAGGGCTTGGAGATCTGCCAATGGCAGAAGAAGAAATTTCTCAATATAATGGCATTTCTATTCTTGAAGAAGATAGCATAAAAGAAAGCGATACTATAGATGGTGTGACCGGTGCCACAATTTCATCAGATGCAATATATCAAGCTGTTAAAACCGCCCTAGATCAATGGGCAGATTTATAGGAGGTGTCAGTTCATGAAAGAATTAACAAAAGATGCCTTGAAAATAAAGTACGAAATATTTTCAAAAGGCTTAATAAAAGAAAACCCCGTTTTTATGCTTCTCCTGGGGCTATGTCCTGCATTAGCTGTAACCACTAGCGCCTTTAATGGACTTGGCATGGGAGTATCCGTAATAGTAATTTTAACATGTTCTAATATAGTTATTTCATTACTACGAAAATTTATACCTTCCAAGGTAAGAATCCCCTGCTACATCGTTGTAATCGCTGGCTTCGTAACCATAGTACAGCTTTTGCTCAAAGCATACCTCCCAGCACTTGACAGTTCTTTGGGATTGTTTATTCCTTTAATTGTAGTAAACTGCATAATCCTTGGCAGAGCCGAAATGTTTGCTAGCAAAAATAATGTTTTGGATTCCGCCCTTGACGGACTTGGAATGGGCACAGGGTTTACCATAGCTCTTTTTGCAATTGGTGCTATAAGGGAAATTCTAGGCACTGGAACCTTCTTCGGCTTTGAGTTAATAGGAGAATCCTTAAAGCCAATGAGCATTTTCATGCTAGCACCAGGAGGGTTTTTCGTATTTGCAATCCTTGTCGCCCTAACTAATGTTTTAATCAAAGAAAACGACAAAAGAAGAAAAGATTTTGGATGTCAAAGTTGTTACCTAGTAGATACCTGTAGTTCTTTTAGAGAAGAGGCAG
>CAYJJM010000009.1:0-4366 GCA_964370515.1 uncultured Oscillospiraceae bacterium
AGAAAGATGCAAACCCGCAAATAGTATTAAATAGAATATATAAGCATACACAGATGCAAGATAGCTATAGCATGATAATGCTGGCATTAGTTGATGGGCAACCAAAAATACTTAATCTTCATGAAATGCTTACAGAGTATTTAAAGCATCAAAAAGAAGTTGTGACAAGGAGAACAAAATTTGACCTTGCCAAAGCAGAAGCAAGAGCACACATATTAGAAGGATTGAGAATTGCCCTTGATAATATTGACGAAGTAATTAAGACTATAAGATCTAGTTATAACAATGCAAAGCAAAATTTGATGGAAAAATTTTCGCTTTCAGAAATTCAAGCTCAAGCAATCTTAGATATGAGGCTAGCTAGGCTACAAGGATTAGAAAGAGAAAAAATAGAAGAAGAGTATGCGGAACTTCAAAGAAAAATTGCATACTACAATAGTCTTCTTGCCGACGAAGAAAAACTTATGAATGTAGTGAAAGAGGAACTTATTGAAATTAGAGATAAGTTTGGAGATAAGAGAAGAACAAAGATTGAATCTGACGAAGGTGAATTTGATGAAGAGGATTTAATTGAAGAAGGGAAAGTTGCAATAACTCTTACTCATCTTGGATATATCAAAAGGATTACGGCAGACACATATAAAGCGCAAAAGAGAGGTGGGCGCGGGATTACAGGTGTTACGACCAGAGAAAATGACTTTGTAAACAGCCTGATTATGACCTCCACTCATGATAATATTCTTTTCTTTACCAGCTTAGGAAAAGCACACAAGATGAAGGCTTATGAAATCCCTGAAGCTACAAGAACAGCCAAAGGAACTCCAGCGGTTAACTTCTTGAATTTAATGCAGAGGGAAAGAATAACGGCAACCATGCCAGTAAAAGAATTTGCAGATGATCAATTTTTAATTGCAGTTACGAAAAATGGAACAATAAAGAAAACCCCAATGTCTAGTTTTGATACCAACAGAAAAACAGGGCAAATTGCTATAAACCTAAAAGAAAATGATGAGTTGATAGGAATCAAACAGACTAGCGGAAACGACATAGTAATCATAGTAACAAAACATGGAAAATGTATATCCTTCTCTGAAGAGGATGTAAGACCTATGGGGAGAATAGCAGCAGGTGTTAGGGGAATTAAATTAGAAGGTGATGACGAAGTTGTAGCAATGGAATTGGCACAACCAGAAGAACAACTTTTAGTTGTAACCAAAAATGGTTATGGAAAAAGAACAGCTGCAAAAGAGTATAAAGTACAAGTCAGAGGAGGAAAGGGCTTACTCACATATGATAAGAAAAAATTCAACAAAACGGGTGAGTTAATAGGAGCTATGGTTGTTAGGGATGACGATGAAATTTTACTAATTAATTCAGATGGTATAATAATTAGAATAAAGGCATCAGATGTTTCCAAACAGGGAAGAGCAACCCAAGGAGTTAGAATAATGAAGGTTTCAGAAGAAACAGAAATAATTTCATTGGCAAAAGCTTTTAGGGAAGATGAAATAGACGAAGAAAAGCAGGAAAATTCTGTAGGTCAGAAACAAATAGGTATAGACATTTAATAATTTAACTATAAAAAAGACACATTTGCAGAAAGGAAAAGAATGGAAAGTATATTAGAATTAAGGCAAGTTGGCTCTCCAAAATATATAGATGTAGCAAAGATGGCCGTAGGTAGCTTAGCGACAAAGCTGGGCTTTGATATGGAAAAAATTGAAGAAATTGAAATGGCGATGGAAGAAGGTTGCAAACTTATGACATGCCACGGGCAAGAGAATTGGTGTGCAGAATATACGGTTAAATGCTATTTTGAGGATAATAGGTTAACTATTACAATTCAAGACTCAAAGAAAGGAAAAATAACCAAAGGAGAGAGCAAATGTTGCTTGGACTGTCCAAATGAAGGCGAACTAAGCATACATGTTATCAAAAGTCTAATGGATAATGCTTCAATAGAAGAAGGAAATACAGATTCATCTTATATTTTGATGAGTAAAGGACTGTAAATAATGAGTAAAGAGGAAAAGCAAGGGATGAATAAGGACGATGAAATTTTGTTCTTGGAATTTCGTAAAACAAATGATGAAAGCATGAGGAATCAGCTAGTAGAGAAGTATTTATACATAGTTGATATTTTGGTGCGAAAGTATTTGGGAAAAGGAATAGAATATGACGACCTATATCAGGTAGGAGCATTGGCATTGGTCAAAGCTGTAGATAGGTTTGATCCAACAAAGGGATTTACCTTTGCTAGCTTTGCAACACCTACCATTTTAGGAGAAATAAAAAAGCATTTTAGAGACAAAGGCTGGGCAATAAAAGTTCCTAGAAGATTAAAAGAAATATCAGGGGCGTTACCAAAAGTTAAAGAGGAACTTTCTATAGAGCTTGGAAGAACGCCTACGCCAAAAGAAATAAGCGAAAGAATGAGCGCCTCAGAAAAAGAAATTCTATTAGCAATGGAGGCTGGTCTTGCATATGCCACATTCTCAATTAATCAAACCTTTGAAGAGGAGGGAGAAGAAGGAAACTTAATGTTTGAAAAACATCTCTCAACTGAAGAAGAAGGGTTTAAAGCAGTAGAAAATAGGGAGATAATAGCGGATGTGGTGAAGAGACTAAGTCCAACTAATAAATATATCTTTAAGAAAAGGTTTGTAGAAGGAAGAACTCAAGCGGAGATAGCAAAAGAGTTGGAGATTTCTCAAATGACAGTGTCTAGAGCCGAAAAAAATATAAGAAAAGAATTTGAAAAAGAATTAAAGACTGGGTAGGCATTTATGGCTCGGATCAAGGATTTATGGATTGAATTAAACTAGACAAATAATAGAAAGGGAAGCTACAGTTATATATTTAGTAAAAAAGGGTTAAGTATGAGTGAAAAAAATAAAAGAGTGTTTTCTGGGGTTCAACCAACAGGAAATATACACATAGGAAACTACTTGGGCGCTCTTAAACAGTTTGTGGAGCTGCAAGAAGAAAACGAATGCATCTACTGCATAGTAGATTTGCATTCTATAACAGTGCAACAAGATCCAAAGGAGCTAAAGGAAAACATAAAAAGTGTAGCTGCCTTGTATTTAGCTGTAGGGATTGATCCTCAAAAATCAATTATATTTGTACAATCTGATGTTCCAGGACATGCAGAGCTTGCGTGGATGCTAACATGCAACTCCTATACAGGCGAACTTTCTAGAATGACCCAGTTTAAAGATAAAAGCAGAGGAAATGAGTCGGCAGGAACTGGACTGTTTACATATCCTATTCTTATGGCGGCAGATATATTGCTATACGATGCAGGGATTGTGCCTGTTGGAAATGACCAAAAACAACATATTGAGTTGTGTAGAGACATAGCCACAAGGGTCAACAATAATTTCAAGAAGACTTTTGTTGTACCAGAGGGAAGATATTTGAAGGCAGGAGCAAGAGTAATGGCACTAGATGATCCTACTAAAAAGATGAGCAAAAGTGCAGAAAATGAATATAGCAGAATTTCCCTCTTGGATAATGATGCTAAAATAAAAAAATCAATAATGCGTGCAACTACAGATTCAGAGGGAATAATCAAGTATGATCTAGAATATAAAGCTGGAATTTCAAATCTTCTGAATATATACAGTGCTTTTTCGGGCATAGAGATAGAAAAATTAGAAGAAAAATATGTCAATAAAGGATATGGAGATTTTAAAAAAGATTTAGTTGAAATAGCCATTACAGCTATTTCTCCAATTAGAGAAAAATATGAAAAGATTAAAAACTCCAAGGAACTTGACGAAATTCTTAAAGATGGAGCGGAAAGAGCAAATAGAATAGCAGAAAATGTTATAAAAAGAAGTAAGAAAACTTTTGGGCTAGGAAGGTAGGAATATAGGTTTGGAACTAGAAAGTACAATAGAAGTTTGTTCTTTTGCAAGTGGGAGCAGTGGTAATTGTTATTTGGTAAAAAGCAATGACACTGCCCTTCTTATAGATGTGGGAATTAGCGGAAAAAAAATTATAGAAGGAATAGAGAGTTTAGGAATTTCTCAAGATAAGGTAAAAGGGATTTTGATTACCCATGGCCACAGCGATCACATTAAAAGCTTGCATACCATAACCAAGAAAATAAAAGATGTGGATGTATTTGCTACAAAGGGAACATGGGACAGTTTGGAAAAGCCTATGGAGGAAAATCGAAAGAATTTTCTGGAGCAAAATGCAAAATTTCAAATTGGGGATATAGAAATAAAAGCATTCCCTCTTTCTCATGATATTGAAGAAGCAGTAGGATATTCCTTTTATCAAAAAGGAAAGCAGATAAGCATTGTTACAGATACTGGGTGTATTGATGATGAAATTTTTGAAGAAATAAAAGAAG
>CAYJJM010000009.1:4376-5824 GCA_964370515.1 uncultured Oscillospiraceae bacterium
GATGTATTGATTATCGAAGCAAACCATGAAGTGGAGATTTTGGAGGTTAGCAATTATCCATATTTTATAAAAAGGAGAATTTTAAGTGATAAAGGACATCTTAGTAATGCTGCCTGTGGGGAGTGTTTGTCGAGAATAGTACAAAGTAGGAAAAAGCCAAGAAAAATACTTCTTGCCCATTTAAGCAAAGAAAACAATACCCCTCACCATGCAAGGCTTACAGTATTAAACAGTTTGGAGGAAGCAGGGTGCACAGCTTGCGAAGAAACGAAGATAGAGGTTCTTCTAAGAAATGAATTAAGTGATTTATATTGATTGTGAAATTTTAAATTGCAAAGAATACAAGGAAGTAAGTCAGCAGAAAGAGTAACAGATCCAAAAAAATATACAAAAGAGAGGATTCATGAAAATAAAGATAATAACAGTAGGCAAGCTAAAAGAGAAATACTGGAAAGAAGCAGAAGCCGAATATTTAAAGAGACTAGGGGGGTACTGTAACCTTCAGATCATAGAAACAAAAGAAGATTCAATGGAAAGAAAAGAAGAAGAGGCTCTAGCTATTCTTGACAAAGTAAAAGATGGTGACTACGTTATAACATTGGAAATAGAAGGAAAAAAATTTTCCTCAGAAGAGCTAGGAAGCAAAATTAATAAACTTGGCATAGAGGGGAAGAGTAATATTACTTTTATTGTAGGAGGATCTTGTGGACTTGATAAAAGGGTTTTGGAAAGAAGCCAAATGGCCCTTTCTTTTTCAAATATGACCTTTCCCCATCAAATGATGAGAATTATTCTGCTAGAACAGATATACAGAAGCTTTAAAATTAACAGGGGTGAGAAATATCACAAGTAAAAATATTTTCTGTGATGAAAAGCAGAAAATATTTTACTATAAGAATTCAAATAACAAAATATATCAAAGTTTTTCTGCTTAATAATAAGTATACAGAGACTGTAAATAAGAACTAAAACAAAAAATACAATATACAATAAATAGTATACAAAATCTGAAAAATAAGATATAATAGAGAAAATATGTTACAACTAAGGAGAAGCAAAATGAAAAAAATTAGAGAATATTCGCTACCACTAATAACAGGTGTTATCATTGCAATTATTTTTGCAAATGTAGCACCGGAAACTTACAGCAAAATTATAAATACGCCATTATTTGGAGATAAAATAAGTCTACAATGGCTAGTAAAAGATATCTTTATGGTATTCTTCTTTGGAATTGCGGGAGTTGAAATTGTAAATGCAGTTTCAAAAGGAGGGCCACTAAATCCCTTAAAAAAAGCAGCAACACCATTATTTGCAACAGCAGGAGGAGTTTTAGGTCCGGTTGCTTGTTTCTTTGCTCTTAACGCAATTATGGGAAGTGGTGAATATCTTAATGGATGGGGAATAACTACAGCGACAGACATAGCTCTTGCATGGCTTATAGCAAA
>CAYJJM010000009.1:5834-15962 GCA_964370515.1 uncultured Oscillospiraceae bacterium
TTTCTGTTATTACTCGCGGTAGTTGATGATGCTATTGGACTTGGAATTATTGCAGTATTCTATCCTGATCCTGCACATCCAACAGAATTACACTGGCTACTTTGTGTAGTAGCTGGAATGGTGTTGGCTTTTGTGCTAAGGAGGTTAAACATAAAATCTGTCCTAATGTATGTTCTTTTGGCAGGAGGTCTTGCTTGGGCAGGAATGTACAATGCTGGACTTCATCCATCTCTTTCTTTGATATTTATTGTTCCATTTATGCCAAAGGGAGGAGAAGTATCTGAGCATCCTGATGCACATGGGGTTGTTGATGGACACGGAGAAAACACACTTCATAAATTTGAAGAAAAAATGACACCTGTTGTTGACTACGGCTTATTCTTCTTTGGATTTGCCAATGCAGGTGTTGAATTTTCACAAATGTCAAACTTAACATGGATAATACTTATTTCACTTATTGTTGGAAAAACACTGGGCATAAGCCTGTTTTCTCTAATCTCAACAAAAATATTCAAATTCCCATTACCAGATGGTATGAAAGGGAAAGATGTTGTGGTTGCTGGTATAGTTGCAGGAATGGGTCTTACGGTTGCCTTGTTTGTATGCGCAGCAGCATTCACAGAATTGGATTTGCAAGGGGCAGCTAAGATGGGAGCTTTATTTACAGTAGCAGCAGCACCAATTGCGATTATAGCTGGTAGGATTTTTAAAATAGAAAAAAAGAAATAAGAAAAAATAAGATAGAAGCTTTAAAAAAGATTGACACTTATAATAAATTAATATAAGGTAAAGAGAAAGGACTCTAAATTAATATTGTATTTATTTAAAAGGAGAAAAATCATGAAAAAACTATTTTTATTATTACTACTGTCAGTAAGTTTAATAGTCTTTACAGCATGTGGTGGAGATGATTCTGACGACAATGGCAGTGATTCGGATTCAGGAAATAGCAGTGCATCTACTGTTGACGATGATGATGACGACCAAGAGGAAACATTGGAACTAGCGGGTACTACATGGAAACTTATTGAGTATCAATTTAAAGGCGAAAGCAGTCCAACTGCGGATCCAGAAAAAGATAATATGTATGGGGGACCAGTTACATATACATTTAATGAAAGTGGCTCTGTAGTTATAGATTATGCAGGAAGTGAATATGGGACCATCTGGAAACAAGACGGAGATGATGTTACGGTTGACATGGACGGTTTTATTCAAGAGTTAGACTTTGATGGAGATATTTTTGAAACCGAAAATGGCAGTGGAGATGAGGAAACATATCGAAAAATTTAAAACCATAAATTTTATTGGAAAGAAATCTAATTTTAAGCTGCAATGAAATATTTGCGGGATTATAGTAAAACATTTAAAGAAAGCTAATAATAGCAAATTAAAATAAATCTCTATTCAAACTTACAACTTTAAGAAGAATAGAGATTTATTATATACACTAGGTTTTATGCTTACTAACTGTCTTTTATTTCTGCCGTTGAATTTGATTTAACGAGAAAATTAGTTGACTGCCTCTATGGATACTAAGCCTTTAATATTACCTTTTCCTTTTACGGAAGAAAGGTCATAAGAGCCAAAATCAGTAGTCATAACACCATCATCTAGGAAAACCTTTCCTGAAGCAATAGCATCAGCAGGGATTTCTACAGAAAAACCATCGATAGCAGTAAATTTATACTTGCTTGCATCTTCCATTTGTAAATCAGCAAATAGTGATTTTAAATCAATTTCAGTTCCATAGTAAACACCATTTCCATCAGCAGCAGCATATTTTAGTCCTTTTAATTTCATTCCTGGTTTTATGTCTTCGCCATAATACAGTGGTGTATCGTCAGCATTTTTGTCAATGGTTACATGGTTGTCAAAAAATAAATCTGCAGATTCAGTTTTCTTTAGTCCATCCTCAGCTTCTAGAGCAATATTTCCATCAGGGGTCCCTCCAAAGAACTCTTCAAAATAATCTTCATTAGAGTAGGCATTATATGTGCCATCTTCATCAGCAACTTTTTCAGAATCTAAATTGCTAATTCCCTCTCTGAAGAAAGAAATAGTGTCTACAGGACCTAAAGATACGCCACCTATAGCACCATCTGCCTCAATGGTAATTTTGTTTAAGTTCTTAACCCAGTACATTGCTCTTTTTTCAGGAATAGCACTTCTAGGATAATCTAGACTTTCTCCATCTTGAGAAAGAATAATGTAAATGTCCGAATTTGCATACTCAGATTGAGGTGCAGACATTACATAACCATCACTGGCGGATAATTCTACTGAGGTAACTTTTTGAAGGTCGATTCCATTTTCCTCAAGGATAGAAGATAAAGAAATTGCTACTATCTCAGTCTCTGCCACTTCACCTGAAGAAGAAACATTTTCTGTAGTAATAGTTTCAGTTGGAAGTGCTTCAAGATCTTCTGCATCATACTTAAGATCTAAGCCTCCCCCAGTGATTTCCAATGTGGCATCGCTAGCTAATGTGGTTGATCCACCGCCACAGCCAGCTAAGCACATAACAGACAAGGAAACCACTGCAATAATTGTGATAAGTTTTTTCATAATATTTCCTTTCTTTTAAAACATGCATAATATTTGCACAAAATAAACTAATATATTAAAATTTTAAAGTATAGACATAAACTAACCTTAAAATAGTAACCAGAATAAAATCTTTAGACAGTAATTCAATATTAAATTAATAATCAGTCAAAACTTTTTTAATAAAAAGAACACTGTCATTTATTGTGAACCCTGGGTTGGCTCTACGTTTTAACATGTCAGAGACTTCTAGGCTGTAGGATTCCTGAACATGTTGCGTATTTAGCATAGAAAAAAGTTCAAGACCAATAGAAGAGATTTCCCTGCATATTGAAATTTTTCTTTCCGTAAACACAGGCTCATAAGTACCAACGAAAGCTATTAACTTACCCATATCCTTTTCCATGAGAAATTTATTTCCAAAGGATAAACTAGAGGAGTCATTATTAGAGGCTAGGCTTAGAGAACTATTATCACAGACCAATTCGTTTTCAAGATCTTCAAAATCGATGCCTACACAGCTGCCATCCGATCGGCAGATAAAGTTGCGCAAATTCAAATCAGGGTGAACTGTTCCTAAAACCATATGGAAAGAATTCAACCAATTTAATAATGCGGTTATTTCCACAGGGGTTAAATCATCAACTATATCCGCATATACATTTCCATCAACAAACTCATAAGTTATTTGTTGAGTTCCAATATCCAAAATTTTAGGCACGGGAACCAAGTGGTTAGAAAGTGTTAAGTTTGCTATTCTTTCTCTTTTAAATCCTTCAGATGTTGCGAAGGTTTTTATCACTTTCCCTTCGCCCTTGACTACAATGTTTTTTTTAGAATAGAATCTCATATTTTAAATTTCACCTGAACAATCCCATCATTTTTGTATCCTTCTAGTTCTTTAGCTACGCCAAGAACGGAATTTTTAAGCATTGTTTGTACAAATGGAACCATAGGGATTGGATGGTCGTTAATAGTTAAGGTTATTTCCTGAGAATTTAAAATGCAGTCCTCTTCTTTGGCTTCGCCTTTAATTATTTTTTCTAGAAGCTCTGGGCAAGTGTATCCACACTTCATACAGCATTGAGGATCAAAAGATGGAAGGGGGCTTATGGCTATCTCCTCTACCTTATCAACTAGCCTTTCACTATCTTCCAAGGCGTGGATAACCTCAAGACCTTCACACTCTTTTATTCCATCATTTGCCAAGACCCCTGAAACCAAAAATGATTTGTAATCTATTCTTTCTGCTACTTCCTTTACATTATGGGCAGTAATTATTTTGGGCACATTTAAATCTGTTACACCTTCTAGTATTACATAGTCGTGGTCATAATGCTTTAAAATTTCTTCCATTGATATCATTTCTTGGTATAGAATATCTGTCTCGAACATGCCTCTTGCAGTTACAAGTTGAGAGCCTGCATTCTTGTGTCTGTTTGTGTTTGTAGTTTCCACAGGGTCAATTTTAAATTGTTCAAAGTGAATTTCTTTTACAGAACCAACACTGTAGCCTCTTTTTCTGAGGCCTGCAATTATGGTTTCACAGACGGTAGTTTTTCCGGATTTTGTAATTCCATTGACTGCGATTACTTTCATAGTTTCCTCCAAATAAATATTATTTTATAATTTATAGCATATTTAAATTTCAAATGAAAAATTTAAGGTTAAAAGCCCCAATGTATACGCATACAAGCGATGTATAAACTGCCACGATAAATAACATACATAGGTAATCAATAGTTCGTAGTTTAACTTGCAAATAGGTGCTTCTCTTTTTCATGGCACCAAAGCCTCTTGCCTCCATAGCCATGGCAAGTTCCTGAGATTTTATTATTGCCTCAGATACTACAGGTAAGAGAAGGTGCCCATAGAGACGAATTCTTTTGTTCATAGGTATTTTCGTCAAATTTATGCCCCGAAGTTGTAAAGAAGTTATAGCATCTCTAAAGCTTTCCATATAAACAGGAAGGAATCTTAAAGTTATCATTAGCATGAAAGAAAACATATAAGGAATGTGCAACTTTGAAAGAGAAGCAATTACATACCTGCTGTTTTCACCAGCCATTATTGCAGCTGAAGAAAAAATAATCATAAATCTAAGACCCATCGAAAGACCTCTATTTATACCATCTTCAGTTGCCAATACAAAATCTCCCAAAACTAAGAGAGGATCACCTGTTCGTACAAATATCACTTGTAATAAACTCACAAACAAGAAAAGGTATAAGAATTTTCGCAGTTTGTTTATAAAAGTTTTGTAGTCTGCTTTAAATACTAAGCATAGTATCAAGGCACCTATCATAAGGAAGGCAAGATAAAGGGCGTCTCGAAAATATATGGCAAGGGATGTAGTCAAAATTATGCCAAAAAGCTTGGTTCTAGGATCAAATTTATCCATTAGAAATCCTCCCTTCTTGTACATGTATTACTTGACTGTCTTTAAATTTTGAAATTAATTCATTATCATGTGTTATAATGGCAATTCCGGTGCCTTCTTGCAATAGGGTATCAATAACACCGTGCAAAATTTCTCTATTAGATCTATCCAAGCCAGTAGTAGGTTCATCTAAGATAAGGAACTTAACATCTTGCATTAGAATTGTAGCTACTGCAAGTCTTTGCTTCTCTCCTCGGCTTAGCCTGTGGGTACTTCTTTTGAGCAAGTGATAAAGGTTGAATTTTTTTAAAAGTGAGACAGCCCTTTCTTTGGCAAGAGTTTCATCTTCGCCTTTGAAGTAAGGGGCAAAGGTCATTTCATCCCACACAGTAGTGGCGAATAACTGCTTAGAAGGTTCTTGAAAAAGATAGGACATATATTTGCCCACATCTCCTAGGGTCATTGAATTTAAATTTTCCCCAAATATTTCAATATCTCCTTGATCAGGCCTTAAAATTCCACAGCATAACTTGAGTATTGTAGTTTTTCCACTTCCGTTTTTCCCCAAAAAAACATAAAGCCTTCCTTGTTCAAGGCATAGATTTTCTATGGTAACATTAAAGGTAGATTTTGGATATGTAAAGGAAACATTTTTTAACTTAATTTCGTTCATCTAATGCCTCCGTAATATCAATAAGCTTAGAACTCTCAAAACTAATAATTCTATCAGCAAACTTCAAATTTTCATCATCATGTTCAACCATTAATATAGATTTACCGTCATTTTTAAGCTCTTCAATAACATGGCTTACCATTTGAGTGGATTCTTGATCTAACTGACTTAGGGCTTCATCAAAAATTAAAATTTGAGGCTGGAGCACCAAAACAGCAGCTAATGCGATTAATTGCTTTTGGCCTCCAGAAAGCTGGGAAGGATTTGAAAGTCGATATTTTTCCATATTAACCTTCTTAAGTGCATAATCAATTCGATCTTTAATGGTTTCAATAGGTAAACAAAAATTTTCAGGGCCAAAGGCCAATTCATCTTCTACACTAGGTGAAAAAAGCTGAGAATCAGGATTTTGAAAAACTATTCCTATAGATTTAACTAAATCTTCCAAAGAAGTTTCTTTTAGATCTTTACCTAGAAGAGAAATCTTTCCTTCATAGGCTCCTTCAATAGACCTAGGAATAATTCCGCTAAGGAGATAACAAAGAGTAGATTTGCCACACCCAGAAGAGCCAACTAAAGCCACGCACTCACCTTTTTTTATCTCCAATGAAACATTATCAATAAGAAGCGTTTCCTTATCATATCCAAATGAAAGATTTTTACATTCTAAAACATTCATACTCACCTCATAGTAGTATACAGTGAACTTGCTTGAAACCTATCTGATTATGGCTTCTTCTAAAAATTTGCACCAACTTTGGGAAAACTGGGAACTGTTAATTATCATCATATATGGGCCGGAACCACCATCGCTTTTTGTGCCTAATGCTTGACCTTCTTCTTCAAATACGATATATACATTACCATCTTCCAAAACATCATCTATGGAAACAGACGAAGAGTATCCGTCTAATGCACTAAATTGAACATCGGCGCTTTGGCTTAAATCTATTTCTATTGAGTCACAAATCGTCTTGAATTCTACGCCTGTATATTCTATTTCTTCAGGGCCAGTAGTGCTAGTGTCCTTTGTCCCTGTAAAAGTTTCAGGATCAAGAGCAAGCATGTCTTCCATAGTTATTGTATGGCTTACATCTCCTTGAGTAATAATAAACTCAGAATTCATTTCTAGTTCTTTTTTCTGAGTTAAATCACCGGCATTCAAAAAGGCAAAAACACCCACTGCTACTGCCAAAATAACGATAACCAAAATAATTATTTTTGTACTTTTTTTCATTTTACACCTCAATCATAAGATAAATTTAATTTCACTTTAACATAATTTGAATATTTAATTTTAACAAAGATCAAAAGAGAGCATAAGCACTATTTTAAACTTCAAATATTATAAAGGGTACAGCCATATCAGAGTAATAAAAATTTCCATGGTTGCCTAGGCGCCCATCTTCATCAACAGGATGTTGGCCATGATCAGAAACAATAAGAATTGTTCCATTAAAATTTTCAGATAAAGCTTGTATATAACCATCTAATTCGTTTAATTTGTTTTCGGCTTCTTGAGAAAAAGGACCAAAGTCATGGCAGGCATCATCATAACCATGGAAATGAACATAAGAAAGCTCATAATTTTCTGTTAAGGCCTTTTTCGCTGCTGCAAACACTTCATCATCTGTAGAGCCATCACCATTTTTGTCAGAATTTAAATTTTGATCAATACTCATGGAAATCAGTTGGGAATAGCCTTCGATTACTATTGCATTTTTATCTTCAAACATATCATCAGTATTTGGTTGGCGCTCTTTTCGGCTGGTAATGCCAGTAACATCAGGGGTTTCGCCAGAAACTATTGAAGCAAGAGCAACATTAGATATGCTAGGCATAACAGTACGCATTACGTCATAGTCTTTTGAATATAAGAAGGAAGGCTTATACTTTGTAAAAGTATTCATGCCCAATCCGTCAACTTCAATTATCATAACATCACCAGAGGTTGATTCTACAATTTCTCTAATATCCGTAATCGCCAAAGAAGGAGCATCGGCCCATATCCCTATAATATCTTCGGTAATGCTTTTTCCATCAGGAGCAATGTAATCTATAGTATTTCCTCTCCACAGAATATACCCATCGCCAGAAATTTTTTCTTGGGAACCATCTTTAAAATAGCCTATAATATTGGAAGAATTTCCTGTATAATCAGAAATTTTAATTAATTCTCGCGTGGAATAAGCATTTGCTTCAATTTCTCCCATTACTGGTTCGCCTTCTAGAATTATTTTTTGGGTTTTATCTAATGTGAAAAGCTCACCACAAGAAATAAATAAATTCGTTGTATCATTTATAATGTGAACTCCTGGGGTATCATCAGAAGGGGTATTTGAAATTAGAACAATGTTATTGATTCCCTTGATTCCCGTTTGTTTTGGATGACTAGGAGAATCAAATGTCCAGCCTGTTTCCTTAGAGAAAAAGATAATGCTATCATCGGCAACATCTTCATAATAAATTTCAGCCATTACACCATCAGGAGCGGAAATGAAAATGCTAAAATCATTTCCAATTGGCTCAGCATTTTTCAAAAGTTCACTTAGTTTGATACCTGTATACTTTTCTTCATCAACAATAATTTTAGTTGTTTCAATGCCTTCAAAAGAATCAATAACAACTTCATTTGCTACATCTCCGGTCACCTTAAAAGAAGATGAAGATAAAACATCATCTTTACCTCCTAGAATAATAAAAGTAAAAACAGAAATTAAAAGCAAGGTTCCAATTGAAGCAATTCCTGCCACTTGTATATATTTTTGATTAGCCTTTATCTTGTTAAATTTTCTATCTTGCTTATTTTTTTTAGAGTTATTTTCTTGCCTTGATTTGGAGTTAGAGTTATTTTCTTTTTCTGTTGATTTGGTGCTAATGTTTTCTTCTTTTGACTCGGAGATTAAAGGTATATCCTTTATTTTCTTGCTTTTAGATTTCAGATCTTTTTCTTTTTCCATTTTACAACCTCACATTTTTAGTCTTATTTTTCAATTTTTTCAGGCAAATCTTCAGGCATTTCTATAAAGTGACTTTTGCCCTTTTTCATTTTATTGGAGTTTTCATTACTATGATTTTCTTTTGATTGCTCTAACAATTTGGAACGAGCCAATTTGTCCGGCTTGCAATTAGATAGAACACCAAGAGTACTAAGGTTTTTTGCAATTGCATATGCTACCAATCCACCTAGGCCTCCGGAAAGTGCAGCTGCACAAAGGCTTAACATCAACGGAACAAAAGGAAGGTTAAAAATTGCCAAATTAACAGCAAAACTGCCAGTTATATTGGCTACAACACCGCCTAGAAAAGCACACAAAGGACAGCAGCCTCTGTGGCGGATTATTAAATAAACTAAATCTATAGCTATTCCTGGAAGAGCATAAGTTAGGATGCTTATTGCACCATGAGAACCCAGAGTCCCTGTAATTGTTACAACAACGCCTTGTGTTAAGGCTATTAAAGTTGCGGTACCAAGTTTCTTGGTAATGCCTTCTCCTAGCACCAAAAATGCCATATAGAAACCACCAGCAACAACTCCTCCTGGAATAAACAGAGGTCCTGTTATAATTTGGGCAAGGGGGACAATAATAGTTTTAATAGCTATACCCATAGAAGCCAACATAGCTATTATAATATAATCGGTTAGTTTAAAATAAAAATTTCTTTTTTCCACCACTTCTCTCCTCGATAATAAATTTATAGTATAAAAAATCTTCAATGAACTTTAAATTCGATTATTTATAGTGATTATATGCTCTGCTATTATTGCTCAGGGTTTTACCAACTGGTACTTCGCAATGGCAGATAGCGAATTTATACTAATACCATTTTAAAAATTTTATTTATAAAGTTGCAATGAAATTGCAACATAGCGAGTGCTTGTTAAAATCGTGTCTGCAATACTATTCCCAGAGAAGATAGGTTTATTTTGGGAATAGTATTATATTAAGCAAGCTAATATAAATAATCTTTAAAAAAATTTGTGCGACTATTACCGCCAAGAGGACAAGAGGCAGTTTTAAAAATTAGTATAATGCATACAAACCTTTTTAAAAATTACTAGCTAGGCAAGTTGATTTGCCTAGCTAGTTTATTTAGCATACTAAAGAACTTTTAGTTCAACTAAATATTTTGCCCAATTGTTTGCTGAGAAAGCTTCTCCAGCACAGAACCAAACTTCTCCGCCGTCTTGACTTTCAATTGGCTCGCCGTTTTCATATAATGCGAACATTGATTGAGGGTCATTAAGCATATCTGAAGTAAGTTCAATTTCATAACCATCTGATGCAACAGCGCCTATTGTTGAATCAACATCAACGCCTGCAAAGTTGGCAAGTTCAGACCAAGCAACACCTTTGTAAGTGCCAGTTGATGTTTCGCCAGCACTATTTGTTCTAGAAATTTCCTGTTCGATCATTTTTAATCCCTCGAAGTCTTCTTTTGAAATTTCAATAGAGTCATCAGCAGTTGTGATAGTTAGGAATGCTGCAGCATCTCCATCTCCTGAGTCTTGACCTTCTGGCTCATT
>CAYJJM010000009.1:15972-20539 GCA_964370515.1 uncultured Oscillospiraceae bacterium
TCCCAAAGTTAGGACAAGAGTTAGCAGTACTACTAGAATTTTTTTCATAACAATCTCCTTTTTAAATACAAATTTAAAACTAAAAAAACTTTAGCTCACTGTATCACAGAAAGCTAAAGTTAGTTACAAAATAAAATCCTACATGAGAAACTACTGTTGAAAACAATAGGAGAAACACATATAAATAATTATGCAAATAAATTTATACACTTTTTGTAATACGGAAGGCACATCCGTTTCCAGAAATACCCAGAGGAAAACTTTCGTAGCAAGTGATTGCCTTAGAAAAATTTTCTCAAAGTGTGTGAACATATTTATATTATAATGTAGAAGAAAAAAAGTGTCAATCTAATTTCTGTGTTTTCGGTGTTCTCGGAGTTCGATTCCTAGGTTTTCGTGCTTCAAGATTTTTAGCAAAATTTTCACTTTTCAACTTTAAATCTGAAGTTATTTGCCTATTTTTTGATTAATCTTTTAACTTGGATTAGGAAGGTTGGGATAAATGCTAAACCAACAATAATCCATAGCTGTATAGAACTCAATGGTTCTACCAAGAATAATCCATGAAAAATAGGAATTAGAAGAACTCCAAATAACAAAACAGCACCACATATAAAGGCGTATACAGAGAAGAGATTGCTTTTGATTTTAAGCTCAAATATAGAAGCATTTCCCCTGCAGTTAAACCCATGGAAAAGCCTTGCCAAAGAAAGTGTTGCAAAAGCCATGGTAGAGCCTACTGCGGCACTAGTTTCTAGGCCTATGTAGTATGCGGTCATAGTTACTATTGCAATGATAATCCCTTGAAGACCGATAGCCCTAATAAGTGGTCGATCTAATATTGACTGTTTAGGATCCCGAGGTTTATTGTTCAAAAGATTATCTCTAGAAGGTTCCATACCTATAGCAATGGCAGGCAAACTATCTGTTAATAAATTTATAAATAATAGATGTACTGCCTCGAAAGGAGCAGCTAATCCTACAATAGCAGCATAGACAACAGCAAGAACCCCTGCAGTATTTCCAGAAAGCAAGAAACCGATAACATTTTTAATATTTGCGTAAACAGCACGGCCATTGGCTACAGCTCTAATGATTGTGGCAAAGTTGTCATCTGCAAGTATCATTGCGGCAGCATCTTTGCTAACTTCCGTTCCGGTTATTCCCATAGCAACACCTATATCAGCTCTTTTAAGGGCAGGCGCATCATTTACTCCATCGCCTGTCATAGAAACTATATTTCCTCTTCTTTGCCAAGCGTCAACTATTCTTATCTTATGCTCAGGTGAAACGCGTGCGTAAACGGATATTTTTGGAAGAATACTATCTAACTCTTCATCTGAAGTTTTGTCTAGTTCAACACCTGTCAAAGACATGTCTCCATCTTTGAAAATTCCAATTTCAGTTGCGATTGCTGTGGCGGTTATCTTGTGGTCGCCAGTTATCATGATAGTTTTAATTCCCGCTCTGCTTGCGTCAGCTACAGCATGAACAGCCTCAGGCCTAGGGGGATCAATCATAGCAACTAAACCAACAAAAACAAAGTCAGATTCATCTTCAAGTGTTAGCTCTTTAGGGAGAGACTTGAATGTTTTAAACCCAAACGAAAGAACCCTAAGTCCTTTTTCGGATAATTCCAAATTAGCTTTCTCTATTTGGGCACGAGATTCTTCGCTCATAGGAACAACTCCATCTTCAGTCATGAGCTTAGTGGCTCTTCCGAGAAGAACATCTATAGCACCTTTGGTTAGCATAATAGGAGTTCCATCTAGGTTATGCAAAGTGCTCATCAGTTTTCTGTCAGAATCAAAAGCAAGCTCTGCTAAACGAGGGTGCTCTTTTCTAAAGGCAACTTCATCAATACCTAGAGTTTCTCCAACATCAACTAATGCCGTTTCTGTAGGGTCACCTATTTTCTCGCCAGTCGAATTGTCAATAATAGCATCATTGCTGAGGAGAGCTATATGCACTAAAAGATAATCAATCCTTTTCTTGATATTAATTTCTTTTATATCTAAAATTTTACCATCTAGGAAGAATTTTTGTACTGTCATTTTGTTTTGTGTAAGAGTTCCTGTTTTGTCAGAACAAACAACAGAAACAGAGCCTAAACTTTCAACAGCCTTAAGTTCTTTGATAATAGCTTTTTCTTTTGCCATTTTTTGAGTACCTATAGCCAAAACTATAGTAACGATAGAAGAAAGGGCTTCAGGAATAGCCGCTACAGCTAAAGCCACGGCAAACATCATAGCATCAATTACAGGCATTTCTGTTCTAAATACAGATAAAGCAAAGACAATTGCACAAATAACCAAAATTCCAAAGGCGAGTTTTTTTGAAAAATTATCTAGGCTAATTTGTAAAGGAGTTTTTCTTTGCTTTGTTTGGTTCATTAGAGAAGCGATTTGGCCAAGTTGAGTGTCCATACCAGTGGAGGTAACAACAATTATGGCTCTTCCATAAGTTACCAAGGAGCCTGAGAAAACCATGTTTTTTCTATCTCCAACAGTTATATCTTCTGTTCCTATCACTTCTACTATTTTTTCAACACTGACAGATTCGCCAGTAAGTGCAGCTTCATCAACTTTTAGCGAGAAATTTTCTATAATACGGCCATCAGCAACAATCAAGTCACCTGCTTCTAAAAGCAAAACATCCCCAGGAACAATTTGATTAGAGGGAACCTCAATTAAGGCTTTGTTTCTGCCTTTACATATTGAATAGTGCCCAATACAGCATTTAATAGTAATACAGCAAATATTACTATAGTACTTTCTCCCTTGCCAGAGACCATTGATATTATTGCGGCAATGCAAAGAATTAATACTAATAAATCTTTGAATTGAGAGAAAAAGATTTTAATAATACTATCTTTTTTCTCTTCTAACAAGCTGTTTGGACCATACTCAGAAAATTTTTCTTTTGCCTGAGTATCGTCCAAGCCATCTTTATTAGTTTTGTAAATGTCAAATATTTCTTCGTTGCTTTTTGTCCAAAATTTAATGTTTTTAAAATCCAAAATTACTTCCTCCTCAAATTCTTATAATAATCTAGCTAAATTCTAGTGATCTAGCCAAATATGAAACCAAAGTTACATATTTTGTAAACTGTTGTAATAATAAAAAACTTTTCTGCGAGCCAAAGCCACAGAAAAGTCTTGTTACTAACTATATTAATAGTAAGCCTGCATACCAAACGCAATAGCGTTGAGATTGTTGACATACAGCAAAAAACTACTCCCTTTTCATACTTAGTAGTATAATATTCAAATATAGCAATGTCAAGGAAAAAGGTGTTATTACCTATTTCCAATCTGACCAACAATTTCTTTGCCTGAACCTTTCGTTTTTGTAATATTTCCTATTTGCTATTGAAAGTATGGTTTAATTTTTTTATAATGAAAGTGTATAATTTCACTTATTATACTTGGTAGGCGCAACGAAAGTATAAATGCCGTGACTGTCGCAGAAAAGGATAATGCTAGAAACTCTGCTTGAATTAACCAAGACTATATAAGCATTAATAATAAATTTTAATAAACAAAAAGTCAACACTTTAATCTCTAGGAGGAATTGTAGATTGAAAAAAATTACATCGCATGAAAGAATTAGAGGGTTAGGAAAAGCACAGCTATTATTTAATGTATTTAGCGTGTTTTTTATTCTTTTAGTGGCTTTGGTTGTATATTATTATCAATTTAACGATGCAGATAACACCGAAAACATAACAGAGTCATTGAGACCACTAGATGGAAATGAAGAAATCCAAGCATTTATTGTTCCTGAAAATACAGAAGGCAAAGCCATTGGGATTTATAGCAATAAAAAAGATATAGTCGTTTATATTGATGGTGAATTGGAATACTATGCTCCTGGCGAAGAGTTAAAAGCCGAATCAGTTTGGCATGTTGTTGAAATAAGGAAAATGGAGGAGAATGCAATAGTAGCCATTGAATTCCTAGGAGCACCAGGAGAAAACCTTATGGGAAGTTATCAGATGATATATGGTGACTATGAGTCTGTTTTGGAAGTAGCTGTAAGCTACTCGGTGATTTCGATTATTTCAGCAATATATTTCTTTGTTTTAGGCTTGATAGTAGTTGCAGTATTTATGGTCTGGAGAGGAAGTCATAATAATAGAAATATATCTTGGATGGGGATAACTCTAATTGTAATGAGTATATGGATATATGGTGCTGATCAGTTTACTGGCATAAAACTGTTCCCTGTAGTAATCCCTACAGAAATTTATATGCTTTGTGCCTTTATTATGCCAATAATAGGAATTTTGTGGTTAAGAGAAAATGTTTCAAAAAATGAAAAGAAGCTTTGCTATTTTCTAATAGTAATGTTAATACCCGTTTTTCTATATGCAATCTACTTGGCTATAGTCAAAGGTCAATCCCTTAATGAAATGCATTGGATTGTTATGATTGAATTTATGGGAGTTATGTTTCTTAGCATAGTAATCGCTATTAAAAACCAGATAAAGGGAAGAGGACAAGTAAAGGCACAAACTAAAAAGGATGTAAGCTTCTATGTTAGGACTATTTTTGTTTTTTCCATAG
>CAYJJM010000010.1:0-12224 GCA_964370515.1 uncultured Oscillospiraceae bacterium
TCTTGTAATTCCTCAGGATGGGTAGATCCACATTTTTCATTTATATTAATTCCATTTGGCTTATCTCCTATGGTTATGACTTCTGCACCCAGCCTTTCATAAACATCTCTTGCAATATTAGAAGATGCACCATTTGCACAGTCAAGAATCACTTTTTTTCCATCCAGTTTCATATTAACAGTATTTAATAACGCATCAATATAAAGTTGTTTTGGGTCTTCTTTAAACTCTATTACACTACCTACATCTTTTCCAACAGGAAGGCTTTTGCCTTCTAGCCCTCGAAAAATCATGTCTTCAATTTCTTCTTCTATGTCATCTCCTAGCTTAAATCCCTCTTTATTAAAAAATTTAATTCCATTGTATTCAAATGTATTATGGGATGCAGAAATAACCACACCCGCATCAGCATTATAGTATCTTGCCAAAAATGCTACAGCTGGCGTAGGAAGTACTCCTAATTTACCTATATTTCCACCTACGGACATAACTCCTGCCGCCAAGGCATCCTCTAACATATGTCCGGAAATTCTAGTATCCTTCCCAATTAAAATCAATGGTTGCTTCCCATTATTTTCTTTTACTAAGGCAAGAGCCCCTGCCTTGCCTAGGTTATATGCAAGTTCTGGTGTCAATTCCTTATTTGCTATTCCTCTCACTCCATCCGTTCCAAAGAGTCTGCTCATTACGCCCCTTCTCCTTCTTTTTTCTTAATTTCCACATGTATTTCAACTGGTGAAATTATTACTTCACTTGTGCTCTTGGTTATGGTTGCTACTATAGGTATCATATATGTCCCTTCAACTTTCTCCGACAAATTAACTGACAATATTATATCTTCTTTTTTAAGATTGTCAATATCTTCTTTCGTTCCCTTAACTTCTACATATATGTTAGTTTCTGTAAGCAATGCTTCAAGATTTTCATCTAGATTGCTTATAGTTATGTCAGCTTCTGTAAAGCTAAATGAAGCTACTTCTTCATTTTGACTCTCTTCCTCTATTGTGAATTCAAGTATGGCTTTAACCGTATTTTGAGAAAAGCTTAGACCCATAACTTCTTTCCCTTCCAGATTGTATGCCTTAACATTTGCAGAAAGGGTTATTTTTTCTCTAGTGACAGCACTTGCGTCTACTTCTGCTACCACCGTTGCCACTTGATCAACTAAGGATTCTGCTCCGCTAATTTCTATGGTAAAAGGTTCCAAAACAGAGCTCTTCAATTTATAGTTTGATGGTAATACTCCAACAATAGATATTTCTAATTCTTTCTCATTTGTCACTTTATCTTCAATAATTACAAGTGCATTATCAACACTAGAAGAAGTTACCCTAACACCTTCAGGTACTTGTACTTTTATCGGAATGAAATTTTCTCCTTTTTCTCTACCAAATAAATCTACAGTTATAGATATATCTTCTGCTGTCATAGCATTTAAAACATTGCTATTTCCTTCTACGACCACATCAACTTTGGTTTTTTCTGTTTCGTAAACTGCCAAACCTTTTGCATCCAGGTCATTTGCATTTAAATATTGAACTTCCACCTCTGTAAATGTTTTGGTTGCTTGAGGATTTATTTCTATCATAACATAGGACCACATCAAAACAGCAAGCAAGATAGAATAAATAATGTTTAATGTTTTATTTTTGAACATTATATTTACCTCCTGCCCTTTTTCTTTTATTTTTAAGCTTATCGAAAATTGTATTTTTCTCCACCTTGAATATTTTTTCTAAGTTGTCTTCAATATCTTTTTTTCTTAAATTTCTTGTAATTTCACCTTCTTCTGCAATTGAAATAACCCCTGTTTCCTCTGAAACTATAATAGCTTTTGCATCTGAGTTTTCTGTAATTCCTATTCCTGCCCTATGTCTAGTCCCCATCTCCTTTGGCAAATCAGTATTTTGCGTAAGAGGAAGAACACAGCCTGCTGCCAAAATCATATTACCCCTTATAATAACAACCCCGTCATGAAGAGGGCTACCTGAATAAAAGAGATTTCCTAATAACTCTGTTGTTATTTTGGAGTTTAAACTAGTCCCTGTTTCAGCAATGTCGTCCAAAGCCGTTACTCCCTCTATTACAATAAGTGCCCCCGTTTTGGTCTTGGAAAATCCATCAACTGCAGTTGCTATTTCTTCTATTAGTATTTTCTCTTCACCTTCAGTTAAATTTTTAATGGAGGAAGAAACTAAATTAGCTCGTCCAACTTGTTCTAAACCTCTTCTAAGCTCTGGCTGAAATAAAATAATCAAAGCTAAAATTCCAATTGTAGTTGCCTCTTCAAAAATCCAATTTATAGTATAGAAATTGAACCAATCAGAAAGGACTGCAACTGCTACTATAAGCAATATGCCTTTCACCAATTGTTCTGCCCTACTTTCTCTTATAAACCCTAAAACCTTATATATGATTAAAGTCATAATGATTATATCCAATAAAGCCGTTATTGAAAACGCATTAATTAATTGATTAATTATATCTTTCACTTTTCCTCCTTTAAGCCTCCTAAAATAAGCCCTATTGGGCTTATTTTCTTATCTATAGTCTGGGTCTATTAACCCGTATCCGTTATTTTTCCTTTTGTATACCACATTTATTTTCCCTGTGTTCCCATCTAAGAAAACAAAAAACTCGTGGTCTAATAGTTCCATCTGCATAATTGCTTCTTCTACATTCATAGGGTGAAGGACAAAATTTTTGGTTTTGATTATTTCTATTTCTTCCTCTTCCTCATTGTTTTCCGGGAATTCTCCAAACATTATTTCTTGCTCATGATTGTCTTTGTGTTTTTTATGTAATTTGGTCTTATATTTTGACATTTGCGAGGACAGTTTTTCTACAACCTTATCTATTCCTTCTCCTAAGTCGTTGGCTTCTTGTTCTGCCCTAAAAATTGACCCTTTAATTCTTATGGTTGCCTCCACTTTTTGCCTAGTACCTGATGCAGAAAGGACAACATTTGCAGCTGTATTTCCTACAAAGTATTTATCTAATTTATCAATTTTTTTCTCAATGACATCTTTGAAGTCATCACTCACATGGATATTTTTGCATATAATATCAGTTTTCATCATACACCTCCACTTTCTTTTTTGACTTTTGCTTATTGTTTTATCTTCTATATAATAACCTATTAGCTGACCTGATCTTTGCCCCCACACTTGCCTTTATCCGGTTTCCGGAGGACTTACTTCTAAACTACGCCATGATCACTATCTATTCTTAAATAGCTTACGTGGGTCCTTTTGCCCGTAGCTGGCTTGGACTTTCAATCACAGACCTAACAAGTTATTAGCTAAATTTTTCCTGCTGCAAATACCAAGAAATTCACTTCTCCAGAGCCTCCTTCTACAAGACACTTTGCAACACTGTTCACTGTACTTCCTGTAGTATATATATCATCAATTATTAATATATTTTTCCCCTTTATCTTTGCATAATACCTCTGTTCTATAATAAAAGCTTCTTTCACATTCTCTTCTCTTTGAGAGGAATCCAAAGACTTCATTGGTTTTGTATTTTTCTTCCTTTTAATGGCTTTATTTAAGGTTAGTACATCAATTTCTTTTCCCATGGTTTTAGAAATTATCTCCGCTTGGTTATAGCCTCTTTTTTTCTTTCTCTCCTTGTGTATAGGAACAGGCAAAATTAAATCTATATTTAATTTCTCTATGGAAATCCTTTCTGCCATTATCCTTCCTATTATTCTTCCAAGATATGCTTCACCACCATACTTATAATCCATCATCACAGTTCTTTCATAAAGGCCATATTGGGCACAAACATATCCTTTTGTAAATTCATGTGTTTTGTTTTCACAATCCTTACATATTTTTTCTTCACTACTTATAATTCTGCCACACTTTTGACAGATTCTTTTTTCTATCCATTGAAATTTACTTATACACTTTCCGCAAAGCGAATATTTTGCGTATTGGTTTATTATGGCTCCACAGCTAATGCAGTAAATACTTTGTGGATAAATTAAACTAAATAAGTTTTTCACATAAATCCTCTCTTTCTATTGAGGGACTTTATACCATTATACTCCTATATATGATTTATTTCAACACACCTGATTTTTTTGTTCTCATTTTTTCTCTCTCAGGAGTTGAATTCATTTTGTAAACTCATCTTTTTTATCCCTTTACTTTATGATTTTCATTTAATTTTAAAGCTCATTTGTGTGCTTATTTTGAAGTCATTTGTTTTCTATTACAGCCTTTCTTATTCTAATGTCCAAAGCTGAATTCCGTTCTTTGTCTATTTTGTTTTTGATCATTTGGCTCAAAAGGTACTTGTCTCCTACTAATGCAACCAATTCTTTTCCCCTAGTTATTCCAGTATACAACAGGTTTCTAGTTGCAAGGATTTTGGGAATTCCAAGGATCGGCATTATCACTGCTCTAAACTCACTTCCTTGGCTTTTGTGAACAGTCAAAGCATATGCAAGTTCCAGCTGCTCTAGCAACTCGCCCTCATAGTCTACATATTTTTCATTATCAAATATAACCACTAAGCTTTTGCAATCTTCATCTACACTAGTTATATATCCTATATCTCCATTATATATGCCTGTTCCTGTTTCTTTTCCATCATTCTTGGGCATTAAAAAATCTGTTTCCCTGAAAATTTTATATTCAATGTCATAGTTATTCTTCATTTGAATAACCTTATCTCCTTTTCTAAAAATTTTATCCCTAAAAAGAAATTCTTCTTTGGCTTCATCCTTTGGGTTCCATGTTTCTTGAAGTATTTTATTAAGGTTTTGTGTACCTAGCTTTCCCTTTTTCATAGGGCATAATACTTGAATATCCTGTGCCCCTTTGCAATTTTCTAGATAAGTTTGGAATCTTTCCTCAGCTAAAGATACTACTGTTTCTAAGGCTTTTGCATCTTCCTCAATAAAGAAAAAGTCGCCATCTTTTTTGTTGGCGGTAATCATCTCCCCTTTATTTATGGAGTGGGCTGATATAATTATTTGACTTTCTCTTGCCTGTCTAAAGATTTCCTTTAAACGAACTTGATAAAAACAGTCTGACTCTAAGATATCTTGCAATATGGTTCCAGCACCTACAGGAGGCAACTGATCCGTATCCCCAACCATAATTAACCTAGTATTTTTCTTAAGGGCTTTCACAAGCCCCTCCATAAGCATAATATCTATCATAGATGCCTCATCTACTATTACAACTTCATAGTCTAATGGATTCTCTTCATCTCTTCCAAACACCATTTGAGAACTACCCTCTGAATGTTGGTATTCCAAGAGACGATGAATCGTGAAGGCGGCTCTTCCGCTTGACTCTGTCATACGCTTTGCAGCCCTACCTGTTGGTGCTGCTAGCGCAACCTTTTGTCCAGCTTTCTCTAATAATTTTAATATTGTGTTTATTATAGTTGTTTTTCCAGTTCCAGGTCCTCCTGTTATAATCGTTAGGTTTTGTTCTAAGGCTGTTTTCACCCCTTCCCTTTGCTCGGGTGAAAGATAAATGCCTTCTATATTTTCTATGGCTTTGATTTCTCCATCTATGTCAAAAAATAAAAATTCCTCTTCTTCTTCCATTATTGCAACTAGTTTTTTACAAATTTTTTGTTCAGCCACATAATTTCTCCATGGATACACTAGACAAAGGCCCTCTAGCATGTCAATTTTAATCTTCCCTATAATAGCAAGGTTTTTTATAGCCTTTTCAACTTCCTCCCCTTGAACTTCTATCCAATCTCTCAGGCTTTCTATCAATGGTTCTTTGTAAATAAATGTATGTCCCTTTTGGACTTCTTTCTTGAGAGCATACATGATTGCAGCCTCTATTCTATTGGAAGATTGTTTGTCATACCCAATGAATTCGGCAATTTCGTCAGCTTTATTAAAATCAACCCCAACTTCTTCATCCACCAGTGCAAAAGGATTATTCTTTATTTCCTCAGCAGAATCTTTACCATATATATCATATATTTTGAATATATATCGGGCTTCAATATTCATTTTTTGTAATTCTATAGAAACACGAGCAAATTCAATATGCTCCATATATTGGATGTGTATTTCTACAGCCTTTTTCTTTCCTATACCTGGTATTGTTTGAAGTTTTATATAATCTTTTTCTATTATCTCTAGTGTATTCTCATGAAATTTCCCTACTAAAAGCTGAGCCGTTTTCTCACCTACTCCTTTGATTATTCCAGAAGCTAAAAGCTTTTCAATTTCTTCTTTTTCTTCGGGCATTGTTTCCACAACTTTACGGAACACAAATTGATCGCCATATTTGCTATTGTTTTCAAATTTACCTTCTAGGTCATAGGCTTTGCCTACCTGGGGATCCATAAGGTTTCCCTTTCCTACAAAGTCTATTTCTTCGCCTTGAAAAACCCCAATGACAAAATGGTTATCTTTATTTTGAAATATTATTTTTATTAATTTGCTCTTTAGTTGGATATCTTCTGGCATTGGCTTTCTCTTCTCTTCCCTTACCTTATCCACTTAACTTTTCGCGTTGCCCTCTTCAAAGGGTTTTTTGCAAGTTTTTTTGCTTCAGCCAAAAGATTATCTTTTGTATTGAAATCTGGCCTTCTGTGAACAATATCTAGCAATTCTGTCAAAATCGCTCCTATATTTTCACCCTCTGCTATTCCTGCATTTATCAGATCTGCTCCTGTAACTGCTAAATCCTCAATGAAAACAGGCTCATTTCTATTTTTGATATCCTGCAAAATATAGTGTCTGCTGGCAACCTTAATTTCACTTAAATCATAGACGATTCTTTGTGCCTTTGTTAAGTCTTGCATGTAGTAAAATCTTTCTTCCCCATACTTAACTAACCACTCTTTTATCTCCACACCTTTTCTCAGAAAGTATAGTCTGTCTAGTAAAGTAAGTGCATCAGTTAAGTTTTCCTTTGTTTTATTATCATAATTTAAAACTTCAATTGCTTTCAGTCCATTTTTTTTCTCAAAGCATAGGTAAAACAATCCTAATCTTCTTTTAAGATTTTTTTGAGTCCGGCCTATGTTATCAGCCAAAGTAGAAAACAACTCTCTTTGTCTACCCGAAATATGCAAAGCTGCATCTCCAATTATTGTCGGCATAAGGTCTGCACCTGCTAACATTCTTAAGCCCTTTCCTGCATATTCAGACACAATTAACTCTTCAAATTCTTTTCTTCTTTTGTCTACACTTACACTTTCTAACCTCTGAGCATTGTCTATCATTGCCTCATAGTCTTTTTGCCCTATATCAAATCCTAATTGAGATGCAATTCTAATAGCTCTTAACATCCTAATAGGATCTTCTCTGTATCTTTCTTGTGGATTTCCTGTCACCCTAATAATTTTCTTTCTTAGGTCTTCTCTACCTTCGTATGGGTCACAAATTCCTTTGGCCGGATTAATAGCAATACTATTAATCGTAAAGTCTCTTCTAGGTAAGTCCTCTTCTATTTTGTTTACAAATTCTACTTCATTAGGATTTCCTTTAGAATCATAATCTTCTTCTTTCCTGAATCTTGCAATATCTATTATTAATCCTTCTTCCTCATGACTGTCTACCAGAACCTTTTCTTCTGTTAAATCCAGCCTTACAACCTGATATTTTTCACTGATAACTTTTGCTTCCGGTATAATAGAAATCATCTCTTCCATTGTTGCATTTGTAGCAAGGTCCCAGTCTAAAGGGTTTTCACCCATAAAAGAATCTCTTACACATCCTCCCACCGCATAAATTTCATGACCTTTTTTTTCGAAATTTTTAAACACTTCACTAATTTCTTTTGGTAATTTAATCAAATTTCACACCTCACTTTATTTGTTGACTTTATAAACTTTCCTATTGTCTAATGTCCATACTTTTTCGGAAAATTCACCCTCTTCCACTTCCTGTAGTGCCTCAAACATATCGTACATTCTAGCATCCATAATATCTAAATAATGCAACATTTCTGCCTCTGGAAACATTGGTCTTTTGGGGCTTCCAAATTCAGGCTCATAGTGATGAGACAAAAGCATATGCTCAATTAAAACTTTTTTTTCTTTAGTAAAACCTAAGGCTGTCATTTCCTTTTCTAAATACATAATCCCCTGAACAATGTGCCCCAACATATCACCTTCAAATGAATAGCCGTCTGAAATTCCATATTCGTTAGAGTTAATCTCCTCCAATTTTTCTATATCATGAAGAAATACTCCTGCCAACAACAAATCCCTATTTAATCCACTATATATTTGACAAAGCTTTTCTCCAGCCATAGCCATAGTTTTCATATGATGCAAAAGTCCCGACATTTCTGCATGGTGATTTTTTGTTGCTGCGGGATAATATAAAAGTTTTTCTTTTCGTTCTGTCCAAATTTTTTCACAAAGTTTCTTTAAATCTAAGTCTGCAAAAGAATCAATTACAGACATTATGTAAGCATACATATCAGCACCTTTTTCTGGCGCAGCTTTTAGAAAATCATTTATATTTATTTCATCTTTATTTGTTAAATATTCAAAGTTTCCTATAATAAGCTGTTTGCTTCCATTAAATTCATCAACTTTAACCGATGCCCTTATTAACTCCCCTACTTTTCCTTCTCTAGCCGCACCTATTTCCTCTTCTGTCGCATCCCACTTCTTAGCGGCCACATTTCCCGTTTTATCACCCAAAGATAAATGCAAATAAGATTTCCCATTCTTTGCAGTTTTTGCTTCCATTTCTTTTATTATAAAAGTTTCTTCTACTTTCTCTCCTACTTCAAGGTTTGCTATGTATCTTTCTTTCATTCTTCTCCCTTTCTTACTTGTCTTTTTTGGTACAACCCACACTTTTATTTTTACGTACTACTGTCTTGATATTCAAAGATTGTCGTTGCTTTCTTTTTCAATATAAATATATTAAAACATATAATTGGATTTTATTTCCTTTTAATTATATACTATTTAGTATATAATTTATATATCAAATTGCTATATTTGACTTTTATTTTAAGAAAGGAATTAAACATGTCAGATTTCCAACCAAACCTAATACGTACAGCCACTGGAATACCTAATATAGTTCCAGCTAATCCTAAGGCTAATACAAAAGAAATATTAAAAATAATTATAGAAGCCGAAAAAAGTGGTGTCTCCGTTCTTGCATTTCCTGAGCTTTCCTTGACTGGTGCTTCTTGCGGAAGCCTTTTTCATCAAGATGAACTCTACCTGAATCAAGAAATTGGACTAAGCATAATAATAAATGAAACTAAAGGATCGGAAATCTTAATCGTTATAGGTGGCTATTTTAAGTTCAAATCTTCTTACTATAACTGTGCATTTGTTGTCCGCGGAGGTAAACTTTTAGCAATAATCCCCAAAGTAACAAGTGAGGGTTCGCCTTGGTTTTCCTCTTGGGATTTTAATCATATGGAAACAACAGATTTTAAAACCTTAAAAAATATTCCTATAGTCTCTAACCAAATCATAAATGCCCATGAAAATAATATTTCCTTTGCCATAACAATAGGTGATGATTATAGAAATGTTTTTTCCTATGGGAGTTACTTGGTTTCTCAAGGCGCAGATATAATTATTAATTTAGGTGCTGAATCAAGACTGGTAGGGAAGAAAAAAGAAAGAGAAAACCAAATCAAAAGTATAAGTTCGAACCTTTCTTGTGGATATATATATTCTTCCCTTGGAGCAGGAGAGTCCTCTGCTAGCTCTGTAATGGCAGGAGACTCTTTGATTGTCGAAAATGGGCAGATTTTATCTAGAGGACAATCAAACTATAAAGCAAGTAATCTTTGGCTAGCAGATATAGATATTGATGTTATTAAAAATGCCAAATTAGAGAATAAAAATATAAAGAAACTAGCTAGTTTGGGATTGAAAAATACTTCCTATTGCAATTTTTCAAGTCTAAAAACTCTCCCTTCCATATTAGAAAGCTTAAATTCTTATAGCAGAACACCTTTTCTCCCTTCTGCCAAAGCTGAAACTTTTGAGCAGTCCATGGAAATTTTCTGGACACAAACTTATGCTCTTGTCAAAAGATTAGACCATGTAGAATCCAAAAAAATTCTGGTTAATGTTTCTGATACTTTAAACTCAATCTTAGCATTGATGGTCTCAATTAAAGCTATGGAAATTTTAAAAAAACCTTCTTCTGATATAATTGGGGTTTTTACACCATCTTTTGACACAAAAAGTGTAACCTTTGGCAACATTTTTCATTTTGTCAAAGACCTTGGTGCCACATTTCGTGAAATTTCCATTATACCTTCATCTGTTCAACATTTTAAAGATATTGGGAAAAATCCTAACCAAAGAGACAGCATTTATGAAAACATACAAAATCGACAAAAATCTCAAATAATTTTTGACTTAGCGAACATGGAGAATGGTCTTCCTTTGGGAACTGCCGACATGACAGATATTTCTCTTGGATTTACAACTTTAAGTGGAGATCACATGTCATCTTATAATATTAATGGTGGTGTTCCAAAGACGGTTATGCCTTCAGTTATCGACTATGCTCTCTCTTTAGATAGGTTTAAGCATACACCTATGGCAGTTAAAGAAATCTTCCAAAATGCAGTAATTGAAATTTTGGGAACCCAAAACAAAAAATCTAATTTGCAAGTTAAATCAGATATAGTAAAGAAGCCTTTTGAATTATATGACTTTTTCCTTTATTATACTTTAAAGGACGGCACACAACCAGAAAAACTATTTCAAATGGCGATTAAAACTTTTGGTAATATTTGGCATAAAGCTGAAATCAAAAAATTCCTTGTTATATTTTATAGAAATTTCTTTTCAAACCAGTTTAAAGTCAATTGTTCCCCTGATGCACCTAGGGTTCTTTCTCCTTCTTTACACAATTTTACGCTTCCAGGAGATGTTAATGGAATTCTTTGGATCACAAAGGCGGAAAGCATAAAACCAGAAAACATAAAATAAATTTCAATAAAAAGAGGACAATATCCTCTTTTTTTACACAAAAAATGTTGAGGTGAAATTTTTCTACCTCAACATTTATTATATAATCTATTTACTATAGGCTCTCATACAAAATTTGTATCAGAAACTTATTTCATTTTTATTTATTGTTGATTTTCTATCATATCATTTCTTTTCCCTCTATAAACGGGATAAGCAAAATTTTTCTTTAGAGATGTTGAGGAAAGGGCAAAAGCCGTCATCATAGCCATAATAATCCCCACTATTATCTGACCACCATTCCAAGGAAGTGCTACTATAGGAGTAATAAAGTTACCATACATAATGCCCTCTGCAAGGTAGTATCCACCCATCATAACTATCCCACCTAGACTCATAGCCATAATTATAATCCAGTTGTTTTTTGCCGGAGATTTTTCTATAATAAGCCCTGCAACTAGAATCATTGCAATCTTAATAATCAATGTCCAAGGAGCCCAAACTGCATACCCACTAAGGATATCGCCTAATGCTGCACCTATACCTGCCGCAATTGCTCCATATTTCCATCCTAAAATTAATAGCCCCAAGAATATAACACCATCGCCTAGGTTTACAAACCCTTGGGTAAACGGAATTGGTATTTTAATAAAAATAATAGTAACCGCTATAATCGCCATAAAAATAGCCGTTAACAAGAGAGTTGTAACTTTATTCATTTGTTTCATTTTTTCCTCCTATTTTAATAACATACTCTTACATTATACAATAAAATATGTTATAATTCTATGATATTTGTAATTTTAGGAGGTTATTAAATGTACAATTTTGACTATATAGAACAAACAGATCCTGCTATAGGTTCTGCAATAAAAGAAGAGATACAAAGGCAACAAGCCCATATTGAATTAATTGCATCTGAAAACATTGTGAGTAATGCCGTAATGGCAGCCTTGGGTAGTCCCCTTACTAATAAATATGCTGAAGGTTATCCAGGAAAAAGATATTACGGTGGATGTGAGTGTGTAGATATTTGCGAAAACTTAGCTATTGAAAGAGCATCTAAACTTTTCGGGTGTGAATATGCAAATGTTCAGCCTCACTCTGGAGCTCAAGCTAATATGGCAGCTTTTTTTGCAATATTAAACCCAGGCGATACATTTCTTGGCCTTTCTCTAGATAATGGAGGTCACCTTACGCACGGTAGTCCAGTAAATATTTCTGGCAAATATTACAACGCACTTTCCTATGGTCTAAATGAAAATGGACACATTGATTATGAAAAATTAGAGGAAATAGCCCTTAAGCATAAACCTAGG
>CAYJJM010000010.1:12234-12728 GCA_964370515.1 uncultured Oscillospiraceae bacterium
TAAAAGATTTAGAGAAATCGCCGACAAAGCTGGTTCTTATCTTATGGCAGATATTGCCCATATTGCAGGCCTTGTTGTTGCAGGAGAGCATGAAAGTTCAATTCCTTATGCCCATGTAACCACAACCACCACGCACAAAACACTTAGAGGTCCAAGAGGTGGCATGATCCTTTCTTCCAATGAGGTCAACGATAAATTCAATTTTAATAAAGCTGTTTTTCCTGGAATTCAAGGCGGCCCTTTGATGCACACCATAGCATCTAAAGCAGTTTCATTTAAAGAGGCTCTTGAGCCTAGTTTCATTGCTTACCAAAAACAGGTAGTTAAAAACGCTAAGGCTCTAGAAAAAGCTCTACTAAGCAGGGATTTTGGCTTGGTTTCTGGCGGCACTGATAACCATCTTATACTTGTAGACCTTACTGGCAAAAATATTACAGGAAAAGAAGCAGAGCAAATTCTATGGGAAGGGTATATAACTTGTAACAAAAATTCCA
>CAYJJM010000010.1:12738-18354 GCA_964370515.1 uncultured Oscillospiraceae bacterium
TTCCATTCCTAATGACCCTATGAAGCCTACCGTTACTAGCGGAATAAGAATCGGAACTCCAGCCATTACATCAAGAGGCATGATTGAAGAAGATATGGATATTATCGCAAAAATAATGGATCTTCTTATAGGTGCACATAACCAATCAGGAACAATGAGAAAAAATATTATTGAGCAAGCCAAGGAATTAAGTTTGAATCTAACAAATAAATATCCTATTTATGAATAATCTCCCCAATATATAAACACCACAGACTTTTGTGTATTTTAAAAAAAGAGAGCCTCTATATCAATAATATAGGGGCTTTGTTTATAGTCTAACTAACTTGCAACATTCCTTGTGCTTATCACAATTTTGAACTTAAAATTTAATATTTATCCTAGTATTCCACTACTTTCAATAGCAACCAACACTAATCTAGCTGTCCAAGAAAATGCTAAGGATATTATCGCTAGGGCTATTAGCTGTATAGGCACGCCCTTAAATGATTCTGGCACAAAGGGTGCATTGTCAATGGTTTTTCTAACAGATGCAAAAAGAACCATTCCTACGATAAACCCTATTCCACTTCCTAAAGCTGCAATTAAACTTTCCAAAATATTATAATTTTCATCAAATAGCATAATTGCAAATCCAAGCACAGCAGAATTGGCACCAATAAGTCTAAAATCGCAACCTATTCTATTAAAGGTTTTAGGATAGCCAGTCTTAACTAGAATTTCAATTAACTTAGATACAAAAAATGCTATCAAAATATATAAGAAAATCTCTAAATATTCCATATTATATGGAATTATAACAAATTTATTTATTGGATATATAACCAATGTCACAAGGACTATTGAAAATGTTGTCCATATTCCAACCCTTGCGGCCCCTGCTTTTCCATAGGAAATAACGCCTTCAAGGCCTAATCCTTCAACCAGTATTACATTATTTACAATCATCATTATAATAAGCAAGTATACCAAGTCCATTATTGCCATATTCCTTTGCTCCTTCTTTTTATTTTATTAGTTATCCAATGAACAAAGGCCATTAAAATAGCCAAAATTATCAGTCCGCCAGGGACAAGTAAGAAGAATGTTTCTCCTTCGAGAGGCACAATAGGGATAATCTGTTTTCCCCACAATGTTCCTAGTGCCAATATTTCTCTTATAGATCCCATCAAAGCAAGAGCCCAAATATAGCCTATTCCTACACCTATGCTATTTAATGTGGACTCAATAAATGTGTAGTTTCTAGGGTAAAAACTTAATGTTTCAATAAGTATACAGTTTATAGCAATCAGTGGCAACGCTACATTAAGTTCTGCGTATAACTCAGGATTATATGCTTGCAGATGAAGACTTACCACTGTGGTTATTCCCGCAGTCAAAGCAATAATAATTATTTTTTCTGTCTTATCCATTATCTGCTTCTTAATCAAGCTCATAAGTATACTAGTTATCAATAAAATTATAAATGTGCAAACTCCTAGAGCCAATCCTAGTTCTCCAGTTTTGGCACCTAAAAGTGCTGGAACTAATCCTAAAGATAAAACAAGTAATGGGTTTTCCAAAAATATACCCTTTGTTAATAAGGTTATTTTATTCATAAATCTCTCCATATTGCGATAATGCAAGTTTAGCTGTTTGATATATGCTTTCCGACAATTCTAAAGCTTCCTCTCTTGCCGGAAATCTTACATCGTTTTCAATGCTATTTTCATTTATTTCATTTACACCTATATACTTTGCCAAATACTCTTCATCGATTATATCTGAAAGTATACTATTTTTAAAGTTTTCACCATAAATTTTAACACCCGCAATATATCCTTCTTGGTTTATTCCCACAAAAACAGTAAGTTCTTGATTTGTCACACTAATAGCTGATTCTGCTATCATCCCAAAACCGTTTGTTTCAATGTAACAGTGGTTTATTCCAACTATTGGCTCTCCTATATAAGAGGAAAAATCTTCTCCCGACGGAAGGGCTGTAGCTGCAAATTCAAGCCTTGTTTCTTCTTCGTTTTCCACAAAAATAGGCTGTAACCTTTGGTTGGAGAAAAACATTAGTATCACCATCAAAAGCACTATCAATATTACTGTTCCAATTGAAGTAAAAGAATTTCTCCACATACTAATAAGCCTCAGTTTCTTTTTCTATAACTTTAACGTCTACATTTCTTCTTACCTTTAAGCTGTCAGAATCCTTGTTGGCCCTATAGGCAATAATGTTCATAATCAAAATTGCTATTAAAGTGCCATCTGTACCTATTGCTGGCAATGTTGCAGCAAAGGATAAAATGCCACAAAATATAGCGAAAATTGCTTTTCTTCCTTCTGACTTAGGTATTGTGTGAGGGTCTCCAAGCAAGAAAAATGCAGCGAGATAAAAAGAGCCATTTAACATTTGAAACTCTGGACTTTCACTGAATAAATAAGCTAGCACCCCTATAGTTGCTAAATATATAAATGGTACTGTTGGAGTAATTGCCCGTGTTATCATTAGCAATATTCCTCCCACTAATATAGCCACTATGCTTACACTTCCTAATCCTCCAGGAACAAAACCTAATAACATTTCCATATTGCCAGGAATAAGCTCCGTATAACCTCCTACAACATTTTGCCAAGGTGTGGAGGCTGCCCCCTCTCCAATCTTGCTTGAAACATCTGGGTAAGGCAAGTTAGCCATTTCTACAGGAAAGATGGACCACATAAATATTGCAGCTGCAACTGCAGGGTTAACAACTGTATAACCTTGTCCTCCAAAGATTTTCTTTACAATAATAGTTGCAAAAAAACATCCCACAAACAAGGCATACACAGGTATATTTGACGGAAGCAAAAATGCAAACAATACACCTGTCACAACATAACTTATATCTTTACGATCTGCTTTTGTATGAGTCAATCCATTAAAAGCCCATTCCATTATGGCACAAAAAATAACAGAAAGTATTATCGTCCTATAAACATCTATACCAAAAATATAGCCTCCGACTAAAATGTTTGGTAAAGCGGCTATAAGCACCAACCACATGCTAGTAGTTAGCTCTTTTGAAATTCTTTCTTTTTTTCTTTGGAAAATTGAATCGATTTTGATTTTTCTTGTATTATTATCATTCATAACATATCTATTTTATCATAAATTCGCCCCTTTTTGTTGTAAAATTATAAATTAGTGTTAAAATATTTGTGGAGGTAAGAAATGAAATTTAAATCCACTTTGATTAATATAAGATTAATTTTATCATTGTCAATATTGTTTTCTCTTTTATTGAGACAGATTTTTCCCACCCCAGTTCTTAATTTTGAATTCTTATTTACAGATGTTTACTTGTATATTGGTATTATTTTTATTGTTCTCAATTCTTCCTTTGATCTTGTGTTTTCTATTTTAAAAGAAAAAGGCCTCTATATCAAAGAAAATTCAGGATATTTTTTCCCTTTAATAATACTCATGCTATTCCTCTTGTTAGCACAAAGATATTTAGACATAGGACTAATAAGTTTCCTTTTCTTTTTAAGATACTATTCTTGCAACTTAAACGAGAATTTAAAATCCTACTTAGAGCTACCATACAAAACACAGTTGAGCAATTTAGAAAAAAAGTATTTAAACACCTCAAGACATATAGCCTTGCTATTTACATTTGTAGGGTTTTCCTTATTTTTGTCTGGTGCTTTTATCTGCCCCTACCCTTTATCAGAAACCCTATCATACATAGGTATAGGGTTAGTAGCCATGTCTAGTTCTAGAACCTCTTTCCTTTTCGTTTCTTTTATGCTTGATCAAGTTATAAACGTTGCCGCTTGTTCTTCTATATACATAAAAAAGAAAAGCACAATTGAAAATTTAAATAGTTCTACCAATATAATTTTCAACAAAGGCGATGTAATTACAACGGAAGAATACAGTCTTAAATATGTGAAGCCTGTTGACATGGATGCACGAGAACTTCTACAACTTGCAGCCTACGGTCTATATCATTCAACTCACCCTATTTCTCAAGTCATCAAAAAAAGTGCTGGTCCTATAGACCCTAGTATAATTTCTCATTATAGAAATATAGTAGCACATGGTGCTTCAGTTCATGTACTGTCTAAAGTTTTATATGTTGGAAATTATAAACTTATGTGTCAAATGCAGTTTAACGATATGTTTTTGGATAAAGATTCTACCTTAGTTCATGTTTCTTCTGCAGACAAATACTTAGGTTGCATAGCTTTGGAAAACGCTCTAGAGCCCACAGCAAAAAGTGCCATAAATGAACTAAATCGGTTAGGCTTGACCAAAAGTCATATTTTTACTGGTGATCGCTATATCACCACGGAAAAGATAGCTAAAGATTTTGGTATAAGCAAAATATATTGTGATCTATCTCCTAGACGAAAAGCCGATTACCTTGAAGAAATCAAAAAAGCTATGGATGAAAAAGAAAAATTAATTTTTGTTGCAGGTAATGAAACAGAAATGCGTCTTCTTTCCAATTCAGATGTTGGCATGTTCATTTCTTCCTTAGAAGAGGACAGTTTCCAGTGTGATGCTATTCTAAAAACCAGAAACCTAGCACTTATCCCTTTTTTAATAAAGTTAAGTCGACGAGCAATAAAAAAAGCAAAGCGAATTATGAGAATTAATTACATCTTCAAACTGATCCCAATACCCCTTATTTTAATTGGGATTTTCTCACCTATTCCTGCCTTTTTTGCTTTGCTTCTTTCTGATCTATTATCTTTTGCCATATGTAAAAGAAAGTAACAATTTTCTTTTATATATTTATAACCACAGCACCATGTCCACCGTTGCCTGGTTTCCGACAGGCATTCCTGGTAACCAGGCATACTATAAGCGGTGGGTTCCATTTCAGACTTTGTGTACCATTTAGGTTAATCATGTGCTGCCACTTAAGTTCATTCAACTTCTTTTTTTTTTACAAATTTTCCTTTGAAATCATTTCTAGGAATTCTTCCTCTTTTATTATCTTCACATTCAGTTCCATAGCTGATTTATTCTTGGAAGATTTAGAGCTTTTATCATTATTTATAAGAAAATCCGTATTTTTACTAACACTCCCTACCACTTGACCCCCATGTTTTTCTATAACTGCTTGCAAGTCTTTTCGGTTGGCAAAGTTATAAAGAGATCCTGTTATAACAAATTTTTTATTTTCAAATATTTGATTTCCCTCTCCTATGTTTTCATAGACAAACTCAACATTTTCTCTTATCTTTTTCACTTCTTTTTTGTTTTCTTCTTTTGCAAAATACTCCACAAAATTTTCTGCCATTACAGGCCCAATTCCATTTATCTCTACCAGGCTTTCAAATGTTGCATTTTCTATTTCTTCCCAATTTCCTTCCCACTTTCTCACAATAAGTTTTGCATTTGCCAATCCTATGCCACCTATGCCCAGACCATATAAAAGTCTATGGGGCTCTGTCTTTTGAGCTTTCTTTATAGCATCTATCATATTTTCAAAAGACTTTTTGCCAAAGCCCTCCATAGATGAGATTTCCTTTTCATAATTTTTTAAGTAAAATATGTCGCTTATTTTTTCCAAAACTTTTGTTTCAATCAACTTCTCAATGGTAGCCTCTGAAATCCCTTCTATGTTCATAGCA
>CAYJJM010000010.1:18458-20232 GCA_964370515.1 uncultured Oscillospiraceae bacterium
TCCTTTTGGCTGGGCAAATAGGATTTGGACAAATCAAGGTTTCCACGCTATTTTCATTTTTTATTATAGTTTCTCGACTACATACAGGGCATTTTTTTGGTATGTAAATATCCTCTACCGCCTCCACTTTTTCTTTTAAATTTCTACTAATTTGAGGAATAATCATATTTGCTTTATAAACTTCAATTTGGTCACCAGTTACCAAATTTAATTCTTTTAATATGCTGATATTGTGAACAGAGGCTCTGCTAATTGTTGTATCTTCAAGTTCTACAGGTTCAAATATGCCAACAGGATTAATAAGTCCTGTTCTAGAAGGGCTCCATTCTATATTTATCAATGTTGTAATGGCTGTTTCATCCTCCCACTTATAGGCAATAGAGTCCCTAGGAAATTTGGATGTCACACCCAAAGATTTTCCATATTCAATATTGTCAAAGGCTAAAACCAGTCCATCAGTAGGAATATCACTTGTTCTAGCATTATCTGTAAATGCTTTTACCATCTCTTTAAGATTCGATTCTGAAACCTTCTCAAAAGGCACAGTTTTAAATCCCAGATCTGACAAGCTTTTTAGATCACCGCTTCTAGTTTCCCCCTCTTCTTTCAATACAGAAAAAGCTGCAAAAGAAATGTTCCTTTCCTTTGCCACTTGAGGATTTAGTTGTCTCACTGAACCGCTACACAAATTTCGTGGATTTTTGTATTTATCATCTTCCATATTAGCATTTATTTTTTCGAAATCAGAATAGCTTATATATGCTTCCCCTCTAATAGTCAAAGAATTCTTTTGGGGAATTGTAATAGGTACATCCTTAAAAACCTTTGCATTTTCTGTTACAACTTCTCCTATTTCTCCATTTCCTCTAGTTACAGCTTTTATTAGTTTGCCATCTTCATAGGTCAACACCAGTGTAATTCCATCTATCTTGTAGGACAAAACCCCCTGATTATTTCCAATCCACTCTATTAATTCATCCATGTCCTTTGTCTTATCTAAAGATAGCATTCTGCTTTCATGCTTTTCCTTTGGAAGGCTCTCCAAAATTTCATATCCCACATTTATAGTAGGGCTATTAGAAAGGGTAATATTTGTTTTTCTTTCTAATTCTACCAGTTCATCATATAATTTATCATACTCAAAGTTGGACATTATCTCTCTATTTTCTTTGTAATATGCTTTGGAAGCTTCATTTAGGGTTTCTGTTAATTCTTTTAGTCTTTCTATGTAGGTTTTCACCTTTTTCCTCCTTCTTACTTGCCTTTTGTGGTGTAATTTGCATTCTCTTTTTTGATTCAATTTACGCCTCTATTTTTGTGTATTACTATGCTTCTACTCGACCTCTTCCCTTTATCTACATCTAGCAGGCTAATTCAAATAGCCAATGTCTGACGGATCGAGTCATAAATACTTGCACGGCACTTCCTATTTTCGGTTATTACTGTGTTACTACCTGCCCGCTCAGACCGTTCCTTATATTTTTTTAATTGGAGCTACATCTGCTGCTAATTTTTTTTGTCCCTCTGTATCAAATATTACCGTAATAATGTTTCCTGCTACTGCAACTACAGTTCCTTCACCAAACTTCCCATGGCTAATTTTATCTCCCTGCGAAAAAGTAAGGGTTTCTTTAAGTGGTACAACTTTCCTTTTCGCCTCCTCATATCTATCAAAAGGTGAATACCCCTCTCTATTCCTAAGGCCATCAATTTCCACCTTGGTTCCTAATTTTGCTTCTTTCTTGTTTTTGTAAACCCCATCGCCTTCTATGGC
>CAYJJM010000011.1:0-8876 GCA_964370515.1 uncultured Oscillospiraceae bacterium
CTTTGAATCCAAAAAGCCAATTCCACGCTTTTTTAAGGCTTTCATAATTAAAGCGGGTACAATCATTCTAATTTGTAATGCAGCTGTATTTATTATGCAATCATTTGATTGGAACTTTAACCTGCTTCCTGAGGGACAAGAAGACCAAAGTATACTGGCGTCAATCGCAAGCCCATTTGTAGTAGTATTGGTACCAATTGGAATTGGTGCTTGGCAACTTGCCGCTGCAGCAATTACAGGATTTATAGCAAAAGAAAATGTAGTTGGTACTTTGGCGCTAACATATGGAATAACAAACCTAATTGACCCAGACGAACTTGCAATGGTAGGTACAGCAACAGAAACGGCAAGCGTAATGGGAATCACCTCCGTAGCAGCTCTTGCATACTTATTCTTTAATCTATATACACCTCCTTGCTTCGCAGCTATTGGTTCGATGAATGGAGAAATAGAAAGCAAGAAATGGTTTTGGGCAGGAATTGGACTTCAATTTGGAACAGGGTATGTAGTAGCTTTCTTGGTTTATCAATTTGGAACATTAATAACTACAGGATCTCTTGGTGCAGGTTTCTTAGGTGGTCTAATATTTGTTGCAGCATTGATAGCAATTGTTATTTGGGCTATGGTGAGAAAAAAACCTGCTGATAAGTTAACAGCATAAATTGATTTGGGCAAATAATATCAATAAAACATTTGCCTCAAATGAGCAAAGCATGCAAAGTATAGGAGAAAAATATGGATAATATTATTGTTATAGTTATATTACTTGTAATAGTAGGGGGAGCAACAGGCTATATCGTCAAAGAAAAGCGAAAGGGTACAAAATGTATCGGTTGCCCTCATGGTAAGAGCTGCGACTCCAAAAATAAAAATAGCTGTTCATAGAACAAACACAAATATAGATGCATGCTCAAAATTTCAAAAGATTCATCCTTTAAATTTGAATAAACACACACTGATATCACAAAAGAACTCACGAAAGTGGGTTCTTTTGTTTGAAAAAAATTGAAAAGTAGGAATTAAAAACGAAAAAAACAAAAAAAGCTTGCATAATTACGAATAAAAATGTATAATTAAACTAATTTATGAATAAAAATGCACAAATATAAAGGAAGAAAAAAACAAAACAACTTGAAGATTAAAGAGTAAAGAAAAAATGTTTAAATTAAAGAGGAGAAAAAAATGAAAGAAAAAGTAATACTAGCGTATTCAGGAGGGTTAGACACATCAGTTATTATTCCTTGGCTAAAAGAAAATTATAACCTAGATGTTATAGCAGTCTGCTGCGATGCGGGCCAACAAGAAGATTTTGAAGCTATCAAAGAAAAAGCCATAAATACAGGTGCGGAAAAATGCTATGTGGTAGACATGAAGAAAGATTTTATTGAAGACTTTATTTGGCCTACACTAAAAGCAGGTGCGGTATATGAGAACTCATATTTGCTAGGGACATCTATGGCGAGACCTCTAATGGCAAAGTCTCTTGTGGATATAGCAAAGAAAGAAGGAGCCTTTTACATTTGTCACGGATGTACAGGAAAGGGCAATGACCAAGTAAGATTTGAAACTACAGTAAAGGCTTTGGACCCTTCTATAAAAATAATAGCACCGTGGAGAGAATGGGAACTTACTTCTAGGGAGGACTGTATTGAATATGCGAAAAACCATAACATTCCTATAGCCCAAACCACAGAAAAAATATATAGCAGAGATGAAAACATCTGGCATATAAGCCACGAAGGGGGAAATCTAGAAAACCCATGGAACGAACATATGGATGATATACATGTGCTAAGTGTACCTATAGAAAAGGCACCAGATGAGGCAGAATATGTAGAAATTGACTTTGAAAAAGGTGTGCCTGTCGGAATTGGCGGGGAAAGAATGGACTCTATAAGCATTCTTGAAAGTCTTAATACAATAGGAAGCAAGCATGGAGTAGGAACCATAGATATTATAGAAAATAGGCTAGTGGGTATGAAATCTAGAGGAGTATATGAAACTCCAGGGGGGGCAATTTTATATGCGGCCCATGAAGCTTTGGAAAAATTAATATTAGATAGAGATACTATGCATTACAAAAATATAGTTGCATCTAAATTTGCACAACTAGTTTATGATGGATTGTGGTATACTCCATTAAGAGAGGCTATTTCAGCCTTTGTAGATGCAACTCAAGAACTTGTTACAGGAACGGTAAAAATTAAACTTTACAAGGGACATGCCCTGTCAGCAGGAACTAAGTCGGAAAATTCTTTATATAGTGAAGAATTTGCTACATTTAGTAAAGACGAAGTATACTCTCAAAGTGATGCAGAAGGATTTATAAACCTATTCTCATTACCGTTAAAAATTAGAGCTATTCAAAAAGAAATTAAAGAAGGAGTACCAAGTGAAAAAGAAACTTTGGAAAGGAAGATTTACAAAGGCAGCGACTTCATCTGTTAATGACTTTAACGCTTCCGTAGGCTTTGACCAAAAGCTATATGCACAGGACATAGAAGGCAGCATTGCCCATTGCAAGATGCTTTCTAAGCAAAACATAATTTCTGCTTCTGAGGGAGAAGAGATAATAAAGGCACTTACAGAAATCAAAGAAGAAATAAGTGCCGGTAAGCATGTATTTACCAGTGACCAAGAAGACATACATATGGCAGTTGAAGGCTTGCTAATTGAGAAAATAGGAAGCACAGGGAAAAAACTTCATACAGCCAGATCCAGAAACGATCAGGTAGCTACAGATTTTAGGCTTTTCCTTAGGGAAGAGATTAAAGATACCCAGTGGCTTATTGATGAACTTCTGGAAGTGCTTCTCGAAAAAGCTAAAGAGCATAAAGAAACTATTATGCCTGGATATACACATCTTCAAAATGCCCAACCTATAACCTTAGGTTATCATTTCTTGGCTTATTATGAAATGTTCAAAAGAGACAAAGAGAGATTAGAAGACAGCTACAAAAGAGTGAACTCATCTCCTTTAGGCTCAGGTGCCTTGGCTGGAACTACTTATGAAACAGATAGAGACTTTGTGGCAGAGGAACTTGGGTTTGAAAGGCTTTGCCCCAATGGAATGGATGCAATAAGTGACAGAGATTTTGCTATTGAGTTTTTGAGTAATGCTTCAATCCTTATGATGCACTTATCTAGGTTTTGCGAAGAGATAATAATTTGGAACTCTAGCCAATTTGCATTTATAGAGTTAGATGATGTATACGCAACAGGAAGTAGCATAATGCCTCAAAAGAAAAATCCGGATATGGCAGAGTTAATCAGAGGAAAAACTGGTAGAGTTTATGGATCTTTGATAACCCTTTTAACAATAATGAAAGGCTTGCCTTTGGCGTATAACAAAGATATGCAAGAAGACAAAGAACCTGTATTCGATGCAGTAGATACTATAAAAAACTCATTGAACATTTTCAAAGAAATGATTGAAACAGCAACTTTTAATAAAGAGAATATGATGGCAGCTACGAAAAAAGGATTTATGAATGCCACAGATGCAGCCGACTACTTGGTAGGTAAGGGTGTTCCTTTTAGAGATTGTCATGAAATAATTGGGAAATTAGTTTTGTACTCTATAGATAAGGGCTGTGCTTTAGAAGATTTATCCCTAGAAGATTTCAAAAAATTCTCTCATGTTTTTGAAGAGGATATATATAATAAAATATCCTTGGAAAGCTGTATAGCAAATAAGAAGTCAAAGGGTTCTACTTCATTTGCTAGCGTAGAGGAACAAATTAATAAAATCAATAATCATAAAAATAAAATCAATGAATGATCAATCAATAATCAGTTAAATTATCAACTAATAATAGGTCAAATTCCATTGACAAAAAGGACTTATCAATAATTATAATATCACTTGTAAGTTTGATAAAAATATAGTAAAATTATAAGTGATGTAAAATATGAAATTATTATTAGAAGTTATAATGTGTTAAGATATTGCTGTGCAAGAGATGAAATAATAAATAAAATAATATCGTCGCTCATAGTAAGAAGGAAGGAATAATTATGAAAACAAAAATATTAGCTTTTTTGATGGCAGTAATGCTTGTAGCAGGAATTGTTGCAGTGCCAACACCGGTATCGGCAGCAACTGATTTTAAAATCACTATAGAAAAGATTGATGCAGACCAGGTTAGATTAATAGTGCAAAACAGCACATCTGGATTACCAAAGGGAACCTTGTCATGGAGTTTGGATGAAGGGAATACATATAATGCAACGGACTGGACATATAGAGGTACTCTTACGAACATCCCTGGTGGAGTTATAAATGATGCAACACCAGGAGCGATTGATGGAACAGATGGATTCTATGTTGATATTGTACATGACTATCTAAATGGAAATAAGATAGTTGTAAAATTTACACCTGAGGGAGGAAGTGCAGTGGTTAAATCATTTTTAATCCCAGGAGTGAATGAATTGATCCCAATGCCTTATATATCTGCAGATAAAGTTACAAAGGTTGAAATGCTTTTAACTGAGCATAAAGATAATATACTTACTGTGGAAGCTGCAAACAGAGATGCACTACTTTCTGACTGGACCTTTTTTGCAGACTATGTAAATTATCTAAATAATGAGATGGGTAACTTGGGGACTTTGGCGTTGTTCCTTGACATAACAGCTTCGCCTACTGTGGCTTCAAAGGCAGATTTTAGAATACATGTACCTGGAATAAAAGCAGGAACTGTGGTAAAAGTGTTGCATTATGCTGCAGGTGGAGATGGCTTCTTTATGCATGAGGCTGTAGCAGGAAATGGATATATTGATATTAAGGGGGTTTCAAGCTTTTCTCCGTTTATGATTTACACATCTAATGTTCCAGCAGATGTTCCTGAAACAGGAGACAACACAAACATGATGCTATATACAGTTATTGGTATGATAGCCTTAGGTGGAATTGGATATATGGCTTTCAAAAAAAGAACAACTAACTAATCAATAAAAAAGGCTTAGTAAAGTGCCTAGATGCTGTAAAGGCACAAAGCCGAGATTTTAGGCCATATTAAATGTAAGGGCTAGATTTATAAATTGATGGAAACCCTTACAATAAAATAAAAATCGTAAAACGAAATATGCCAAACGAAAAACTGTTTGGCATATTTTCGTTAAGACATATGCGGATTTTCATAAGATTTCTGCATATAGAAACAAAAAGATAGAATTAAAATTTTAGGAGAGCATTATGAAAGAAAAAATAAAAAAGTTATCATTAGATTTACTAATAGTAGGGATAGGCTGCTTTATTACTGCCTTTGCCACAACTAGTATTCTGAGACCTAATGGGCTAACCGTCAGTGGAATAACAGGGCTTTCCATTACAATAGAAAGTATAATAAATGTAAGCTACATATATATTTACTACATAATGGTTTTCGTAGTGTTAATTGCAACTTTAATTTTTCTGGGAAAAAAAGAAATGGGAAAAATAATTTTTCTTGTTATACTTTTCCCAACTTCCTTAGAGATTTTTGAAAGAACAGGATTTGAGGTTATAATTTCAGAACCATTACTGGCAGTCTTGGCATATTGTATTGTGGGTGGTATTGGTGTTGGACTTTGTTATCGTAGAGGATATGCATTTGGTGGAAGCGATTCTATCGCGAAGATAATACAAATACGAATATTGCCATTTGTTTCCTTAGGAAATGTGTTGCTTGCTTTAGACTTGATTATTCTGTCTACTGCAGGGGCTGTTTTGGGTATAGAAATTGCCCTCTATGCGGCACTTACACAAATAATTTTTGTTCGTATTGTAGACTATGTCTCTATAGGTCTAGGCATGACATTGTATAAACTGGAAATCATCTCTTACAAACATGTAGAAATTAGCCGCTATATATTGGATGAAATAGGAAGAGGGGTGACGAAAAAAACTATAACTGGTGCGTTTACTGATGAAGAAAAAATCCAAATCAGTTGTGTTTGCTCGCCAAAGGAATCCGCAGAAATTAGAAAATTCATAATTGCCACAGACAAGGGAGCCTTTATGGAAATCATACCCGTGTATGATGTTTGGGGCGGCAAAGGGAAAAGATTTAAACAATTTGATTAATAAATTACAAAAAGACTTTTTTGACTTCGGATAAAGATAAATCAAGTAAAATGCTTGACAGTCATGGCTGAATAATATATTATATATCAAGTAGGAAGACTTGACACGAGGTTCAATATGAAAGAAAAAATAGATAAGGTAGTGATAAATAGTCTGCTATACGACTTTTATGGAAACCTACTGACTGATAGGCAGAAAGAAATATTGGAACTTTACCATGAAGAAAACCTGTCTCTTTCTGAAATTTCAGAACAACTAAACATAAGCCGTCAGGGAGTCCATGACGCTCTAAAAAAAGCAGAAAAAGTTTTGGAAGAATATGAAGTCAAACTTGAGTTAGTAGAAAAGTTTGTCCGGTCTGAAATTGTAATTCAACAAATTGGAATTGTTATTGATAGAATTGAAGAAGGAATTAAAGTTGGACAAACTCAAGAGAAAACCATTAATGAATTAGAGGAAATCCGCAAAATAATTAAAAGCATCAATGAATAATAGTTTCTAGCATGAAACGCACAGGGTCGAACAGCACACGCAGCTTTGCAATGTACATAGCGACGCAGTAATGCAGCATAACAGTATACGCTGAAAAAGACAATATAAATTACGCAGGATTTTTCAGTGTAGACAAGGAGCACCCCGAGGCGAGCACACAGCTTTCGCAGTGTATTGGAGCATACTTAGGCGTATGTGAAACACGCAGAGAGGGGGTAGTGACACAGTATACGCTGAAAAAGACAAGTAAAGGGGGAAGAAGATGGCATTCGAAGGCCTATCCACTAAACTCCAAGGAGTATTTAAAAATTTAAAAAACAAAGGAACCCTATCTGAGAAAGACATCAAAGATGCTATGAGAGAGGTTAAGTTGGCTCTTTTGGAAGCTGATGTAAACTTCAAAGTAGTTAAAGAGTTTGTAAACGCAGTAACTGAAAAAGCCATGTCATCTGAAGTTATGAAGAGTCTTACTCCAGGGCAGCAGGTTGTAAAAATCGTAGATGCAGAACTTGCCAAAATCATGGGTGGAACAAATAGCAAACTAACATATTCTTCTACAGGGTTTACTACTTATATGATGGTTGGTCTTCAAGGGACTGGAAAAACAACAACATCTGGAAAACTTGCGGCATATTTAAAAAAGAATGGAAAAAAACCTATGCTTTGTGCATGCGATATATATAGGCCAGCCGCAATAGACCAACTTGAAGTTGTTGGTGCAGGAATAGATGTTCCAGTCTTTACTGATAGAGAAGAAAAAAATCCAGCAATAATTGCACAAAAAGCAAAAAAAGAGGGTCAATTAAAGGGATACGATGTTTTGATTTTGGACACAGCAGGACGATTGCAAATCGATGATGCTTTGATGGAAGAACTTGAAGTAGTAAAAAAGGAAATTAAGCCTCATGAAATACTGCTTGTAGTAGATGCTCTTACAGGACAAGACGCAGTAAATGCAGCCGAAGGATTTAATGAAAGACTAGGAATAGATGGCGTAATAATGACCAAACTTGATGGGGACAGTAGAGGTGGTGCAGCCCTTTCTACCAAGGCGGTTACAGGGAAACCGATTAAATTCATAGGGGTGGGAGAAAAGTCTGATGCCCTAGAGCCTTTTCATCCAGAAAGAATGGCAAACAGAATTTTGGGAATGGGCGATATGCTTTCATTAATTGAAAAAGCAGAAGAGTCATACGACCAAGAAAAAGCTGCTAAGCTAGAAAGAAAATTCAGGAAAAATCAATTTACTTTAGAAGATTTCTTAGATCAAATGGCAGAAATCAAAAAAATGGGAGGACTTGGAAATCTAATGAACATGCTTCCTGGAAATATGATGAAGGGTGCAAAAGATGTTGACTTAGAAAAAGGGGAAAAAGAGTTTGTTCAAATGGAAGCGGTCATACAATCTATGACAAAAAAAGAAAGAGAAGACCCTTCAATATTAAATGCTAGCAGACGAAAAAGAATAGCAGCAGGCTCGGGACAACCCGTGAGTAAAATAAATAATGTAGTAAAAAGATATGAAGAAACAAAGAAGATGATGAAACAGTTTTCGAGAAAGGGAAACCCTATGGGTAAACTTTTTTAGATAAAGTAGACGAGAAATGTCGTAGTTTAGAGGAGGAAAAAATGGTTAAAATTAGACTTAAAAGAATGGGAGCAAACAAAAAACCTGTTTACAGAGTAGTGGTAGCAGATGCGAGAGCATCAAGAGATGGAAAGTTCATCGAAGAAATCGGAACATATAACCCACTAAAGGATCCAGCCGAAATAAAAATTGATACAGAAGCTGCAAAAAAATGGTTAGGAAATGGAGCGCAACCGACAGATACAGTTAGAGCACTATTGAAGAAGGCAGGCGTTTTATAAAGAAAGCGAGTAAATAAATGGTAGAATTAGTGAGAGTTATTGCAGAGTTTTTGGTAGAAGACAAAGATGCTGTAGAAGTAACATCAAAAGAAGAAGGACGGACTACTATTATTACGCTTAAAGTTGCCGAAAAAGATATGGGCAAGGTAATTGGTAAAAAAGGAAAAATTGCCAAGGCTCTTAGATGTGTCGTTAGATCGGCAGCAGCTAAGGAGAGAAAAGAAGTAGTTGTAGAAATTGTAGAATAATAAAAGGCACATTTTATTATGTGCCTGTTTGTTTATGGAAAAAGAAAAAATTAAATTAGGTGAAATTGTAAAAGCAGTAGGTATCAAAGGAGAGGTTAAAGTTTTAAGCTACTCAGATGATCCAAACCGCTATACAAGACTAAAAAGAATATTAATTGGAAATTGGGAACCCAAAGTTGAAAAAGCTCGAATTAAAG
>CAYJJM010000011.1:8886-18478 GCA_964370515.1 uncultured Oscillospiraceae bacterium
CTATTTTCATGTGGTCAGAAGACTTAGAAAAGTTGCCCAAGGGACAATTCTATATAAAAGATTTAATTGGGTGCATTGTCTACGATGAAGAGTTAGGAAAACTTGGAGAAGTTAAGGAAATATTAACAGACCGGCCACAACATCTGTACAAAGTAGAGAGCCAAACCTATGGGGAAATTTATTTCCCGTGGGTAAAAGAGTTTTTGAAAGAAGTGGACATTGAAAAAAAAGAAATAAGAGTGTGTTTGCCAGAAGGGATAGTGGAAATTTAATGAAAATAGATGTACTTACCATTTTCCCGGAAATGTTTGAGGGGACAAAAGCAAGTTTAATAGGAAAAGCCCAAGAAAAAAAAATATTAGAAATAAATTGTCACAACATCAGGAATTTTACCACTAACAAACATAACAAAGTAGACGAATATGTTTTTGGTGGAGGTCCGGGAATGCTTATGATGGCAGACCCTATTTCTCGTTGTTTAGAAAGCATAGGTGCAACACCTGAAAAAAAGATAATATATATGTCACCAAAGGGTGGGATTTTAAATAAAGAAAAAGCCATAGAACTTTCCCAAGAGGAAGAGATTATTGTACTCTGTGGAAGATATGAAGGAATAGACCAAAGGCTAATTGAAAGTTGGAATATGGAAGAAATTTCAATAGGAGATTATATATTGACAGGTGGCGAACCTGCTGCCTTGGTGCTTGTAGATGCAGTAGGCAGATTGATAAATGATGTTTTGGGAAACCAAGATTCTATTATGGAAGAATCAATTTATTCAGGATTATTAGAGGCTCCTCAGTATACTCAGCCTAGAGAATATGAGGGGATGAAAGTTCCAGATGTATTGTTAAGCGGAAACCACAAAGAAATAAGATTATGGAAATTTAAGCAGGCACTTATCCTTACCAAGGAGCGGAGACCAGATTTACTGAAAAAATACATTGAAGGAAAGCCTACTCTCTCAAAAGAGGAAGTGAAAATTTTGGAAGAAGTTTGTCATGAAGAAAGTAACTAACAAAAGAAAATTTATGGTAGCTATTTGGATAATAGTAGTAATAATACTTGCACTAGTTATTTATGGTGGAGCATTTTTGGCTGACCTTTTTCAGCAAACAGAAAGGCTAGAGAAGGGAACTTTGGAAGTTTCACGAGAGGAAACAATATTTATTGCAAGAGATGAGATTGTATATGGGGCACCTTATACAGGAACCTTGGAATATTTGGGAGATGAAGGAGAACTAAAGAAGAAAGGCACCAAAATCCTAAACATGACAGAGATAGAAGAAAATGCCGAAGTCGTAGAAGAAAGTGAAAGCAAATATGAAGATGTTACCAAACATCTAGGCGATAACATGCAAGTTATGGAAAACTTTGCCAGTCAAAAAAAAGGTGTAATTTCATATTTTGTAGATGGAAATGAAGGAATAATTAATCAGACAAGCATATATGAGTTCACAGAAGAGGAAATGAAAGCTTTGCATGTAGATCCTGTGGATCTTGAAAGAGAAGAGGCGAAAAAGGGAGAGCCCATATTTAAGATTGTAGATAATAGTAGTTGGGCTATGGCGTTTTGGACTGAAACGGAAAATGAAGATGTATATATAGAAGGCTCAAGAGTGTCTGTTGATTTTGGCGATGATAGTGTAAGAGCTACTGTGGAAGAAGTCAAGAGGGAAGCTGACAAGATAAAAGTAGTGCTGACAACTAATAGATATTACTATGATTTTGCGAAAGAGAGAGAAGTTGATGTAAACATCATAGTTAGTGAAAGAGAGGGTATTTTAGTAGACAAGAGAAGTGTTGTAACATTAATTGGAATGACTTCTATTTTTAAAGGGAGTAAGGAAAGTATAGACTACTTAAAAGAAACAGAAGATGAAGAAGAGAAAACAATTGATGACTTGGAAGAAACCTATGAAAAAATAGCATTAGATATTGCGAAAATCAAAAATCAACTGAAAAACACAATCAAAAAATATGGGACAGATATGGTGTGTGCCCTCGATACACTTGGAGAGGTTTATTACATACCTGTGAAAATATTGGAAGAGGAAGGCGAACAGGTTCTTTTGCAGGAAGAAATATTCTATGATGAAGATGGAAATCCTATAGAAACAGTTCTTCCTTATCAAGAAATATTAACCAATCCAGCAGAGAATTAATAGAGGAAATAAAATGAAAACTATCAAAGAAAATTATTTAAAAGTTAAAGAAGAAGTAGGAGAGAATGTCACATTAATTGCTGTTACTAAAACAAGAAATCCTCAAGAAATTAATCAAGTTATTGAGGCAGGAGCTGAGGATATAGGGGAAAATAAAGTTCAAGAAATCATGGACAAGTTTGACCGTGTTAATCCTGTTAGATGGCACATGATAGGCCATCTCCAAACAAATAAAGTGAAATATATTATAGATAAGGTACATATGATACATTCTGTAGATTCGATAAAGTTAGCAGAAGAAATAGACAAAAGAGCAGGGCAAAATGGGATTGTAATGAATGTTTTAGTTCAAATAAATCCGGCCCAAGAAGAAAGTAAATTCGGAATAAAGATAGAAGAAACTGAAAAAATAATTAACACAATATTAAATAAGTGTTATAATATAAGGATAAAAGGGTTAATGTGCATAGCACCCTATGCAGATGAACCAGAAGAGGTTTGTGCTGTTTTTGCCAATGCAAAAGAGACCTTTGAAAGATTGAAAAAAATCAGTCATCCAAATTTAGAACTTGCATATCTTTCCATGGGAATGTCCAATGATTATGCAGTCGCAATTAAAGAAGGATCTAATATGGTTAGAGTAGGAAGTTCTATTTTCGGGCCTAGAGTGTATTGATGGTGTAAAGTTATAATAGATAAATATGATTGCTGTGTTAAGGAGGGGAATATGGGAATATTTGATAAATTTAGAGGAATGATCGGTGTTGGAGAAGATATAGAAGATGATGAAATTTTGGAAGAAGAGGTTTCCAGAGCTGCGTCAAAACAAACTGCTAGAAATCAAAGCGAAAGAAACCCATATGCTTCAAAAGTATCAGCAAATGAAAAAGTGGTTAATATCAACGGAGATAAAAATATTGGCATAACATCTAACTCTTTAAAACTTGTGGTTATTGAGCCAAAAGGCTTCGAAGAAAGCCCTAAGTTTGTTGATTTGCTAAAGGTTAGAAAACCTGTAATATTAAATTTGGAAAAACTAGATGTTGATACTGCAAGAAAAATTTTTGACTTTTTAAGTGGCGCAACCTATGCACTTAATGGAACAGTTCAATCGGTGACAGATGACATATTTGTTTTTGCACCGGAAAGTGTTGGAGTAGTTGCCCAAGGAAGCGGATTAACCCAAAAAGATTCATTTGAGTTTGGAAATAATAACAATAAGAATAATGGGTGGAGGTAAGAAATGTACAAGGTAGAAGAATTAAGGGCTATTAAATTTGAAAAAACCAAAAAAGGTTACAATGAAGAAATGGTAGATGCCTTTCTTAAAAAAGTTACTGCCTCTACAGAAGAACAGAGTAATATCATAAAAAACCTAGAGGAAGAAGTCAAAAAACAAAAAGCAATTAATGAAGGCTTACAAGCAGAAATTAATAATGTGAATAGAAATGGACTTTCAGCCCAAGAAGAAATTGCAAGGCTAAAAGGAGAGAAAGTAGCACTAGAAAGAGAAGCAGAAAAAGCCAAAGAAGATGTAAAAATTTTAGCAGAAGAGTATCAAATTGTAAAAAATGAGTTGGATGTTTTCAATGATGACAAAGAGGCGATACAAAAGACACTGGAAATAACAAAGACTATAATTTCAGATGTTACTGCAAATGCTGAGAAAAACACAAGCCTAATGATGAAGAATGCACAAATTGAAGCTAGTATAGTAATAAAAGCGGCAAAGAATCAAGCTGCAGAAATTGTAAATGAAGCTAAACAAATGAGTGAGAGATACAATGTATTCGCTTCAAGGTACAAAAAAATGCTACAGACAGAAATGGAAAAATTTGACATGTCGGAAAAAATGGATTTTTCAGAAGCAGAAAACAAAGGCATTGAAAATTTATTATCAGATATTGGCAGAAAGCTTCCTGTTGACAAAGAAAAAGAAAAAAAGATAGATGAATTATTAAAAGAGCAAGAAATCAAAGAAAGACCAAGGCAAGTTAAAGAAACTAGATTGCAAAGCTTTCAAAAAGAAGAAGCTTTATTTAAAGAAACTCCAAAGGAAGAAATAATAAAAGAAACTCCAAAGGAAGAGCCTAAGCAAGTGGAGGAAAAAGAAACATCAACTGTTTCAAAAGTGGAACCAACACCTGCTATCACCGATTATAAAGGATTTGTTAATGTTCGTGAACAAGCACCACCAAAGCCAGTGGAAGAATTTGAAGGCTTTATAAATGTAAATGAACAAGCACCACCTAAGCCTATAGAAAAATTTGAAGGGTTTGTTCAACAGGAAGAAAAATCTCAAGCACTTACAAAAGAAAACAACACTCTTGCTCAAGCTGAGCAAGCACTTACAAAAGAAAACAATGTTCAGACCCAGGTTGCTGAGGCTGTGCAACCTACTCAAGCAGTTCAAACAGAACAAATTAATAATGCTCAAAGGCCATCTTTCCCAGGAATGCCAAATATTAATATGAACACAAACCAACAAAAAACATCTCAGCAAGTTAATATAACTACAGGAACGCCTAATGGGGCAATGGTACAACAATCACAAGTAAAAATAGAACCATATTCCCAAGGACGAATAAATCAAGGAAATACTGGGGTTGCGCCACAACAACTCAATATTCATCCAAATCAAGGAGATTTGAAAGACAAAAAATAAGAGGTAATTATTAGATGTACTTTATTATTATAGCAATAGGAATTATACTGGATCAGTTTATAAAGTGGCTAGTGGTTACTAATATAAATTGGGGAGAAATCTCAGCAAATTTAGGCTTTTTCAAACTTACATATGTAAGAAATGAAGGAGCCGCTTTTGGTATTTTTGGTGGGGGAACAGAAATCCTTACTATAGCAACAGGGGTTTTCCTAATATGTCTAATTGTATTCCTATTGTTTCAAAAAAACAAGCAAAGCAAATTAGTCCTTTGGGCAGTAGCTTTTATAATTGCAGGGGGAATAGGGAATTTTATAGATAGGGTTCTCAGAGGCTATGTTGTAGATTACCTTTCATTTTGGAGTTTTCCTGTGTTCAACTTGGCGGATATCCTGGTAGTTACAGGTGCAGGCCTAGTTATTTTGTATTTGATTTTCTTTGACGGAAAAAACAATAAAAATAAAAAAATTAATGAGAAACAAGAATGCAAAGAAAATAAAGAAAGAGAAGAAACTAACAATGCATAATTCCCATATGATTTTTTTAATATCAAAAGATCAGGCAGAAAAAAGAATAGATGCATTAATTGCTGATTTAATTGAAGATATATCCAGAAGCTATGTTCAAAAGCTTATTGATGATGGTCATATAACTTTAGAAAGTTCAAAAAAAATTTCCAAGAATTACAAAGTAAAAGAAGACGACATAATTAATGTTACCATACCAGAGGGTCAGGATGTTAAAATTGAGAAAGAGAACATCCCCCTAGACATAGTGTATGAGGACGATTATCTCCTCGTGGTTAATAAGCCAAAGGGAATGGTGGTTCACCCAGCTCCAGGAAATGAAAAAGGAACATTAGTGAATGCTGTAATGTATCATTGTGGTGAAGAATTATCTACTATAAACGGAGAAATTAGGTCGGGTATAGTCCATAGAATAGATAAGGATACTAGTGGGCTTCTCATGGTGGCAAAGAATGATATTGCCCACAGAAGTCTTGCAAAGCAATTAGAAGAACATACAGTAGGAAGAAAATATATTGCATTGGTATATAATAACTTTAATGAAGAGGAAGGAACAATAGATAAACCCATAGGCCCAGATAAAAAAATATGGCATAAAAAAGTTGTAAGAGAAGAAAATTCCAAAAGTGCGATTACACATTATAAAGTTTTAAAAAGATATGGGAAATACACGCTAATTGAGGCAAGGCTTGAAACTGGTAGAACTCATCAAATTAGAGTTCACATGTCTTATATAAATCATCCATTGGTAGGAGACCAACTTTATGGACCATCAAAAAATCCTCTTAATGTAAAGGGGCAAATGTTACATGCGTTTTTAATAGCCTTTACACATCCAAGTACAGGGGAAAGGATGGAATTCCAAGTTGAGCCTCCAGATGAATTTAAAAAACATTTAAGAAAATTAGGCGAAACTGATACAGCATATGCCGAAAAAGACAATTAAATTATGCTGAAAAAGACAATGTAAATTACGCAGGATTTTTCGGTGTATACAAGGAACGGACTGAGTTAGTACTGGAATGTACCCAGATGTACATGAAGCACGGAGCGAAGGACAGTGACACCGTATACGCCGAAAAAGACAAGTAAAGGAAGGGATGGAGAATGGAACAACTAAACACTATAATAGGAACACTAAACGACTGGCTGTACACATATGTGCTAATTATTCTTCTCGTTGGAGCGGGAATATTTTTTACTATTAGGACAAAAGGTGTACAATTCAGATTTCTTGGTGAAGCAATTAGAGCCTTAAAAAAACCACAGGAAGAAAAATCAGGCAAAAGAGGGAGAAAAGTAACTTCTTTTCAAGCTTTGATGATTTCTACTGCTTCTAGAGTTGGAACGGGAAATATTGCTGGAGTTGCTTCAGCTATTGCAATTGGAGGAGTAGGTGCTGTATTTTGGATGTGGGTGTTGGCTGTATTAGGCTGTGCAACAGCATTTATAGAAAGCACATTGGCGCAAATATATAAAGTTAGAGATGGTGATGGATATCGTGGAGGTCCTGCTTATTATATACAAACTGCACTTAAGAATAGACCCCTGGGGATTGTATTTGCGATACTTCTAATATTAACATTTGCTTATGGATTTAACGGATTACAAGCATTTAATACAAGTGCGGCATTGTCATATTATGTTACAGATTATGGGCAAACTAATATTCCGATTTTCCTTGGAATGGGACTTGCAGTATTAATGGGAGTTGCCATATTTGGTGGAGCAAAGAGAATTGGGGTAGTAACATCTATAATTGTACCTGTAATGGCGGCAATATATATTTTAACATCTTTGTTGGTTACAATAATGAATATAGAAGAGTTCCCTGCTGCTATAGGTCAAATTTTCTCATCAGCTCTTTATGCACCGGGAATGGAAGATGGATTTAGCTGGCAAGCCTTCTTTGGAGGTATTGTAGGGTCAGCAATGATGATGGGGATAAAGCGAGGACTTTTTTCAAACGAAGCAGGTATGGGGTCGGCACCAAATGCTTCGGCAACTGCAGAAGTTAGCCATCCAGTAAAACAGGGGCTAGCGCAAGTTATATCAGTTATTATAGACACTTTAATTATTTGTAGTGCAACAGCATTTTTGATTATATTGTCTGGAGTAGAGATAACTGAAAAAAATGCAGGAGTGCCATTAATTCAATCAGCCATGGGAAATATATTTGGAGAAATTGGTATTCACCTTATAACAATATCCATATTTCTGTTTGCGTTTACATCTATGATTGGTAATTATTATTATACAGAGTCAAATATAAAATTTATAAATGAAAGTAAAACATTACTATTTGTATTTAGGCTCACTTGCATGGCAATGGTTTTCTTTGGCACTCAATTAGAATTTAACACTGCATGGAACTTGGCGGATGTTACCATGGGATTAATGGCCTTGGTTAACCTATTTGCCATATTTATCCTTGGCAAATATGCAATTAAGGCACTTGATGATTATAGTGGGCAGCTGAAAGTAGGTAAAGACCCTGAGTTTAAATCGTCAACAATTGGGATTAGCAATACGGAGTTGTGGAAATAAGTAGAGCAAATAACTTGTGATTTTAGCTAAACTTACCCCCCTATCTTTGCGTAATGTAGAAAAATACATATGTGGATTAGGGGGGTTAAATATATAAATAATTATTAGTAAACTTAGTTTGATTATTTATAAGACTATATGATTTCCCATTATTGCTTAGCAATGTTCAACTGGTTAGGATTGCTTAACAAAGGCAGGTAGTAAATTTATATTACTTTAAAATTAAAGTGACGGGACAGTGATCGCTACCCATAACTTGGGATAGTATTTGGGCATCATTAAGTCTTGATTTTAAACTTTTGGAGGTTAGGAAATAGTCTATTCTCCACCCAGAATTATTTTTTCTAGCATTAAATCTATAACTCCACCAAGAGTATGCCCCTTCTAAGTCAGGATAAAAATTTCTAAAAGTATCTATAAAGCCAGCGTCAAGAAGTTCTCTAAACTTGCCTCTTTCTTCGTCGGAGAAGCCTGCATTTTTTCTGTTGGTTTTAGGGTTTTTAAGGTCTATTTCGTTATGAGCTACATTCAAGTCGCCACACACAATAACTGGCTTACTTTTTTCTAAGCTTTTTAGATAAGCTCTAAACTCATCTTCCCATATCATTCTGTAATCTATTCTTGCTAGCCCATCTTTAGAATTTGGAGTATATACATTTACAAGATAATAGTCATTATACTCTGCAGTAATAACCCTGCCTTCCTGGTCATGCTCTTCAATACCTATTCCATAAGTAACAGAAATAGGTTCTTCTTTGGAAAGAATCAGAGTTCCAGAATAACCTTTTCGCTCAGCAGAATTCCAAAAATCAAAGTAATTGTCAAAGGAAAAATCAGCTTGTTCTTTGTTCATTTTTATCTCTTGCAGGCAAATAATATCAGGGTCTTCGCCCTTGAGAAAGTCAAAAAAACCTTTGCCTACACAGGCCCTAAGACCATTAACATTCCAAGAAATTAATTTCATAATAATACCTCCAAATATATTATACCTTAAGAAAGATTTTATTAACAGAAAATAAAAATAAAATCAAAAACGCAAAGTTCAAAATATAGAGCCAATAAAACTAGGAACAACAAAATGCATTTTTAAGAGCAATGAAATGTGGGTTTTATTTAATTTGATACATTAGAGGAAGGTTTGGTTTGTAAAATTAGGATTTTATTTACAAATATTAGTATATTATTGACATGAAAATGTAAAAGGTTTAGAATTTTATAAGAAGTTATTTATTTTTATTATGAACTTTATTTACTCATAGTAACAAAGTTACTAGAAAGGAGGCTGTAATGGCAAAAGTTAACTACACAGGGGGGCAGATATTATCAGATGCAACCCCGGGACTGAAAAAGAAACATTTTTCGGTCATTGCGATGACATTTTTTATCTATTGTGCGTGTGCAGGAGGTGCATTTGGAATTGAATCTATGATTTCTGCATCAGGACCAGGACTTACAATTTTGCTTTTGGTTGCAATTCCTATTTTATGGGCATTGCCTATTGGGCTGTATAGCTCTGAGCTTACTAACTTAGCCCCTGTCCAATCTGGCCCATATGTTTGGCCAAAAATGGCTTTTGGAGAATTCTGGGGATTCTCATTTGGTTGGTGGGTAGCACTAGCTATGTACCTAACAGGTTCTGCCTATGTTGTAATGGCAGTTGACTATCTAAGCATGTTTTTTGAAATAAGTCC
>CAYJJM010000012.1:0-1293 GCA_964370515.1 uncultured Oscillospiraceae bacterium
CTAGCTTTTGATTTAATAGGTGAGGAAAAAGGAGAAAAAATAATAGACATAGGCACAGGAGCAGGATTTCCAGGAGTGCCACTTGCGATTGTTTTTCCAGAAAAAGAGTTTATTCTTTTGGATTCTTTAAGAAAAAAACTTAAAATAGTAGAGGAGGGGTTGAGAAAAAGTCAAATTTCAAACGCAAAAATTTTTCATGGTAGGGCAGAAGATATGGGCAGAAGTAAAGAAACTAGGGAAAGCTTTGACATTGCAATTTCTAGAGCAGTGGCAGCTGTGCCTGTTTTGGTAGAACTCTCATTACCATTAATAGAGGTAGGAGGAAAAGTAATAGCCTATAAAGGCCCTGACGCAGAGAGAGAAATTGAATTGGCAAAAGGAGCAATTGAAAAACTAGGAGGAGCTGTAGAAAATATTATAAAGCCAAAAACTCCGATAATAATAAATGGTGAAGAATTGCAACATGTAATGGTTGTAATAAGAAAGGAAAAAAACACACCAAAAAAATATCCAAGAAAAGCAGGGGATCCTGCAAAGAAACCATTATAAATTAAAACAAAACAAAAACTAAAGAAAAAATACATAAAAACTTTGCTCAAGAAAAGCAAAATGTTCCACGTGGAACATTTGGGGATGCAGATAAATATGTAGAAAGAGGGCGAATATTTTAGGGGCTATGGATGCAGAAGTGAGCATTAGGCTAGTTAGTAGAAACTTTAAAATCTAGAAACAAGGAAAAATAAAAAGCTGAAAGAAGATTAAAAGCAAAAGGGGTATAAAGGATAGAAAAGGAAATACATAGAAACTTATTCAAGAAAAGCAAAATGTTCCACGTGGAACATTTGGGGATGCAGATAAATATGTAGAAGGAGGGCGAATATTTTAGAGGCTATGGACATAGAAGGGAGCAGTAGGTTAGTTATTAGAAATTTTAAAAGTTTGAAAAAAACAAAACTAAAAAGCTCAAAAAAAGACCAAAAACAAATGGTATATATAAAAGATATAAAAGAAAAAAACCACAACATTTATGGATAGGCAATAAATCCTCGAAGGATATTGAAAAAAACAGCTAAAATAGAGAACAGAAATAGCTAGAAATAATTGTATTAAAAAGAAAAATAATATATAATTTTTAGTGAAATAAGTTAATGTCAGATGGAGAAAGAAGGTATCTGTGGGAAAAGCAATAGCAATTTTTAATCAAAAAGGTGGTGTTGGTAAAACAACTACAAACATAAACTTATCAGCAACTTTGGCAGGAATAGGTAAGAAAGTATTAGTTATAGATATTGA
>CAYJJM010000012.1:1303-4064 GCA_964370515.1 uncultured Oscillospiraceae bacterium
TAGGGAAAACAATATATGAAGTTTTGATAAATGATGCTTCAGAAATAAAAGAGGCTGTATTACCTACAGGTGTTGACAACCTATTTATTGTACCTGCAAGTGTTCAATTAGCAGGAGCAGAGGTTGAACTTGTGAGAATGGAGGGAAGAGAAAGTAGGCTTAAGAGTGCCATTGACTCCATAAAGGATCAGTTTGATTATATTTTTATAGACTGTCCACCATCCTTAGGGTTGTTGACAATTAACTCTCTTTCGGCTGTAGACTCAGTTTTAATTCCTATACAATGTGAGTTCTATGCACTAGAAGGAGTAAGTCAACTTATAAACACTATTGAAATAGTAAAGCACAAACTAAATCCGCATTTGGAAATTCAAGGTGTTCTTTTAAGTATGTTTGATGGAAGAACTAATCTTTCAATGCAAGTTGTAGAAGAAACAAAAAGATATTTTAAAAATAAAGTCTATTCCACAATAATTCCTAGAAATGTTAGGCTTGCAGAAGCACCAAGTCACGGCCTTCCTATAACCCAGTATGACCCAAAATCAGTAGGAGCAGAAGCTTATAGAGATTTTGCAAAAGAATTTAATCGACGAGAAGAAGGGGAAAAAGCTAATGGCGCAAAATAAAAAAGGATTGGGAAGAGGGTTAGAAGCTCTCTTGGGAGAAATCGAAACCCCTAACTTAAATGTTGAGGACATAAGCAAAGAGGGAATAGATGAAATAAGTATCGACTTAATTAAGCCCAATAAGCATCAACCAAGAAAAACTTTTGATAAAGAAAAAATTGAAGAGCTAGCGGTTTCCATAAAAGAGCACGGAATTATTCAGCCAATAATTTTGAGAAAGGCAGGACAAGGCTATGAAATTGTAGCAGGCGAAAGAAGATGGAGAGCAGCTAGAGAGGCAGGGCTTAAAAAAGTTCCAGGTATAATTAGAGATTTGACAGATAGAGAAAATATGATTTTTGCAATCATTGAGAATCTTCAAAGGGAGGGACTTAACCCTGTGGAAGAGGCTGAAGGATTTCAAGAAATGATTGAGATATATAATTTGACCCAAGAAGAAGTATCAAAAAGTGTAGGGAAAAGTAGACCCTACATTACAAATCAACTGCGCTTATTAAAACTGCCAAAAGTAGTAAGGGAACTATTATCAGCAGGAAAGATTAGCACAGGACACGGAAAAGTTCTGAGCTCTATTGACAGTGAAAAAAGGCAGATAAAACTTGCTGAAGAAATAGTAGAAAAAGGGCTCTCGGTTAGGGAAACAGAAAACCTTTGCAAAGAAGGAGAAGGCTTGGCTAAAGAGAAAAAGGAAAAGAAACCAGCTAGTGGCAAAACTAAATCTCCAGAGGGAGAACTATTAGAAAGAGAGTTAAAGGAAAAACTAGGTACACAAATAGAAATAACAGAAATGGGAAAAAATGGCAAAATAGAAATTAAATATTTCTCTTTGGAAGAAAGAGATAGGATCATAGAAAGATTAATGAAAATATAAGCGAAAAGAAAAAATAAATTTGATAGAGAATAAGATTAAAAAAGTATCGACTATATCATTAACAGAAAATGATGATTAGCGAGACTGAACAAAAATTAAATTAAAGAGAAGCTATATCTATAGTAGTATTATTTCCTGAAAAGGAAATAAATTTTCAGGAACATAGTATACTGTACACAAACAAAAGAAAAACTTTAGAGAGCTAGTTGCAAAAATGTACAAGGGGGAAAAATGAAAGAGACAGAGAAAGTCATAAAGATTTATTTAGAAAATCTTAAATCAAAAGAGCCTATTCCTGGGGGAGGAGCAGCTAGTGCATTAGGTGCCGCAGAGGGAGTAGCTTTAGTTATGATGGTTGGGAACCTAACAGTGGGAAAAGGAAAGTATGAAAAGTTTGAGAAAGTAAATGTAGAAAGCTTGACTTTTGGAGAGGAACTTTTGCAGGACCTTATGGATCTTATTGATGAAGATGCGAATGCATTTAATAAGGTTTCAGAAGCATACAAACTTCCAAAAGAAACAAAAGAAGAAAAAGAAATTAGAAGTAAGAAAATTAGCGATTCAGCAATATTTGCTACGAAAGTTCCAGTAAGAGTTATGGAAGCAGCTTTAGCTGGACTAAAATTAACAGCAGGCCTTATGGGCAAATCAAACCCAAATGTTATAAGTGATTTGGGAACAGCGGCAATTAAGCTAGAGGGTGCAATAAAAGGATCTTGGCTTAATGTCATAATCAATTTGCCAAGCATAAAGTCGTCTGCTTTAAAGGAAGAATTTAGAAAAAAGGGTGAAGAAATATATATGCAAGGAGAAGAAATTGGGCGTAAAATCTATGAGCAAGTAATTGAAACCCTTGAAGGCAACGATGATTGAAGGTAGAGATGATTGTTTCAGTCAAAGCAAAAAAACAATTGAAAAATATTCTGTGGTGCAACAGGGATACTCAGCGGTTATAATAGCTATAAATAATTTGTAGGGAATATACTGTGATAAAAAACCAAAGAAAAAAGAATAAAGGCCTTGTTTATGGTGGATAGTTTTGGGTATTAATAAAAAGTAATAACAATCCATACAAAAATTAAGAAAAAGAGATGATGCTATACGATACGAAAGGATTAATTCCAAACCAACGCAGGGAAAGTAAGCGAGCAACCAGGCAGAAAAGCAGGAAAGCAGGAAAGCAGGAAAGCAGGAAAGTAAGAGGGTAAGCAGATAAGTAGGAATCAAGAGAAGCAGAAAAGAAAAAAAGAAAAATTAGTGAAAT
>CAYJJM010000012.1:4074-8789 GCA_964370515.1 uncultured Oscillospiraceae bacterium
AAGTAATAGTTAATAATTTAAAAATTATATATTTTAAGGAGGTAATTATGAAATACAAAGGTACAAAAACAGAACAAAATTTAAGAGATGCATTTGCAGGAGAAAGTCAAGCTAGAAATAAATATACATACTATGCATCAGTTGCAAAAAAAGAAGGTTATGAACAAATTTCAGAACTATTCTTGAAGACTGCAGATAATGAAAAAGAGCATGCAAAAATGTGGTTCAAAGAACTAGAAGAGTTAGGCGACACATCTGAAAATCTACTACATGCTGCAGAAGGTGAGCATTATGAGTGGACAGATATGTATGAAAATTTTGCTAAAGATGCAGAAGCTGAAGGATTCCCAGAACTTGCTTTCAAGTTTAGAGAAGTTGCAAAAATAGAAAAAGCACACGAAGAGCGTTATAGAAAACTTAAGGGAAATGTAGATAACAAAGAAGTATTTGCTAAACCTTCTACAGAGATGTGGGAATGCAGAAACTGTGGACATTTACACGAAGCAAAAGAAGGACTAAAATTATGTCCAGTATGCTTACACCCACAAGCATATTTTGAATTAAGAAAAGAAAACTATTAATTTAAAATAAAAGAAAATTAAAGGAAAGCCCTTGCAGTTAAAAAATTGCAAGGGTTTGTTTTGTGCTTTAGCGAAAAAACCACCTGCTATGCAGGTGGAATAAGAAAGCTTTAGCTTCAAGCAATAAACCTCCTGTGCTAAGATATATGTGATTCCCCAATCGCATATAACAAAGAACAGGAGGATATTAACAAATGAAAAACAATGATATACAAAGTTTATCACATTCCAAATGGAGATGCCAGTACCATATTGTGTTTTCGCCAAAATATAGAAGGCAAAATATTTATGGACGAATAAAAGCAGATATAGGAAAAATACTAAGAAAACTTTGCGAGCAGAAAGGAGTGGAAATAATAGAGGAAGAACTTTGCCCCGACCACATACATATGCTGGTTGCAATTCCACCTAAACTTAGTGTAGCACAATTCATGGGATATTTGAAAGGCAAAAGCTCACTGATGATTTTTGATAGGCATGCAAATTTGAAATACAAGTATGGAACCGACATTTTTGGTGTCGAGGTTACTATATTGATACAGTTGGTCGAAACAAAAAGGCAAGTGAAGAATACATAAGGAACCTGCTTCAAGAAGATATAGCCAGTGATCAAATAAGCATGAAAGAATATATGGATCCGTTCACGGGTAGCCAGAATAAGTAGTCAATAATAAAGTGCCTTTAGGCACAGACTGAAAAATACATGCGATTGGAGGAATTTTCAGTGCGTCTTAAGGCGCTGCAAGTAACATGCCCTTTTAGGGCTGGTGCATACCATCAGTTTAACTGGTGGTTATGATTAATGTTGATACAATTAACACTAATAATAAGTTGTTTCTATATTATCTGGGTGCAAAATGTTAATAGTCATAATGCTATTTTTTTCATCGTATTGAAGGGTAAGATAGTATCCTTCGTCGTTTTCAGCAGAATAAGATCCAGGCGGATTTTCGGAATTAACATTAAAACCTTTATCAATACATGCTTCAACATATGAATCATAGTTGCTTCGCGTAGTTTTTCCAATATGAATAGTCATATGATCATCGGCGCTAGAAATAATATTACCTTCCATTGATTTAGGAACAGGAAGGAATTTTGAAACGTCACTTTCTGGCCATGGAATCTCTTCAATTTCAATTGGTGCTGATAAATATATAGACAGCGTAGCATCATAATTTGGATCATAATTATCGTATGAAACAGTAATACTATAGCCCTCCTCGTTATAAGCACTAAAATAATATTCTTCATTTTGCGTATTAATAGTGTATCCATATTCTATACACTCTTGAATATAATTATCATACTGTTCATATGTTGCCTCATATATCACTATTGAAAGCTCTAGCTCATCATCAAAATCATTAATAGAAATATGTTCACTTTCGATTTTAGGCAAATACTGCCCTAGTTTGAGTTGTTCCCATTCTGCTTTCTTGTGGGAGGTGTATAGTATTAGCATCTCCTCATTATTTGGGAAATAAGTTATTTCAATTGTCGCACTAAGTTTATTCACTCCAAAAAACCCATTTTCTTCAAGTTCTTCCATTTCAAAATGGCTTTCTTTGCATAAATTGATATAGTTTTGCAAATCATCTTCGGAAATTCCTATTATTTTTATTTCTAAAATTTCTTCTGTATTTTCAATTAGTTGAGCTGTGTCACTTTGTATTTGTGGTATTTCTTCAGATAAAACAATAAGGTCCCAATTGAGTTTTTCAGGTGTGTTCAAATTGATAACATATATGACAAATCCTGCAATAATAGAAATAATTACAAGACCAGCAATAATGAGCCGTGAATTTTTTTTTCTTTGTTGTTTTTCCATAAAATTATCCTTTCAAATTGCAAATTATAAAACTGTGATTTCTCAAGCGAATTGAGGGATTCTATTAGTTATTTTAAACTGCCAAAGTCACCTTTGTTTTGTTTTCGTATAAAATATAGTATCATACTTTCTGTTCTTTTGCCATAACTATATTAAAATAATGTAAAGTGAAATGGCCAGGTAAATTTACTTTGGCAATTTTCTGTTTTATTAAAAATTGTACAAATTTGTAAAATTTTATTGAAACATCAAAGAAACTTTGCTATTATAATATCGGTGACATTAAGGAAAGAAAGCTGTGCGAAATACATATTTTCTTTCTTTAATCTAACTCTCTGGAGAGACTCCTAAGAGCGCCGAAGGTGTACAGCTAATATATTTCAAAAAAGTTTGTTTTTTAGTGGAATCATATCATGGAAATGTAATAGCCAATCTCTCAGGCAAAAGGACAGAGTTTATCAAGATATATATTATCTATGAGTCTTCAGAGTCGTTTATCGGCTTATTTTTTTTGTAAAGGAAGGGACATTGTAATGATATCAGAATTTTTATCGAGTATTAATGGAGTGGTTTGGGGGATTCCTATGATTATATTGATTATGGGAACAGGAATTTATCTAACCATCAGGCTGGGGGTTCTCCAGTTTAGGAAACTAGGGAAGGCCTTGTATTATATGGGGCATAATGAAAAAAATGTAGAAGGAGAGGTAACTAGCTTTGCGGCCCTTTGTACGGCACTTGCTGCCACCATTGGCTCAGGAAACATAGTTGGAGTTGCAACTGCTATGGGAATAGGCGGTCCAGGAGCATTGTTTTGGATGGTTCTAGCTGCTTGCTTTGGAATGGCAACAAAATATGCAGAAGGGGTTTTGGCAGTTAAATATAGAACCCTAGACAGTAATGGAAAAGCCCTAGGAGGCCCATTTATGTATATTGAAAAAGGAATGGGTTCTAAGTTTAAGTGGTTAGGTATTTTGTTTGCTTTGTTTGGAATCGGAGCGGGAATGTTTGGAATAGGAACTATGGTTCAAACGAATTCTGTTGTATCGGCAGTTCAAGCATTTTTCGATCCTCAAAAAGAAAGTACTATAAATTTATTTGGGCAAGAATATACTGTAGCTCTTACAATTGCGGCAATAGTTGTTGCTGTTTTGACTGGGTTGGTAATTATAGGTGGAATAAAAAGAATATCAACAGTCTCAACATTGATTGTTCCATTTATGGCAGTTATCTATGTTTTAGTGGCTTTGGCAATATTAATATATAATTTTGACAAAATTCCGCAGGCTTTTGGAACCATATTTGCAAGTGCTTTCGGAGCAGAAGCTGTAGCAGGAGGTGTTGTCGGTGCAATTTTGGTATCAATGCAAGCGGGAGTTGCTAGAGGAATATTTTCTAATGAAGCAGGATTAGGAAGTGCACCTATAGCCACAGCAGCAGCACAGACAAAAGAACCGGCAAGGCAAGGCCTTGTGTCAATGACAGGAACATTTTTTGATACTATAGTTATATGTACAATGACAGGTCTTACAATTGTTATTACGGGTTCTTGGAATATTGGGTTAGAAGGGTCTGCAGTAACGGTAAATGCTTTTGGAACGGGACTTCCTTGGGCCTATGAGATAGGGGCATTTGTACTTATGATGAGTTTGGCATTCTTTGCCTTTACAACTATTTTGGGATGGAACTATTATGCAGAAAGATGTCTAGTGTATTTAACAGGGGAAAAGGCAGGGGCAATATTTGCATTTAGAGTACTGTGGATTGTTACAGTTTTAATAGGCCCATTCATAGCACTAGAAACTGTTTGGCTATTGGCAGATACATTAAATGGAATGATGGCCGTTCCAAATCTAATAGCATTAATAGCATTGACAGGTGTAGTTGTGAAAGAAACAAAATCATATTTTGCAAGGCTTGAAAGTGGAGAAATAAGTGATCGATAAAGTAGTTAATTAATACATACATGCATACGTACTTACTTACTTTATGTAGGAAATTAAGTAAGTAGTATAATTGGTCAAGCAGCTAAAATTTAGGATAGAAATAAAAAAGACAGGGGATTTAGGTAACCTGTCTTTTTAGATTATTTTTTCAAGTGGTCAATGTAACTACTTCCCCAAAGTTGGAGAGCCTGCAAAACTGGTTTAAAATTTTCTCCCATTTCACTAAGGGCATACTCCACCTTTGGAGGAACTTGATTATATTCTTTGCGGACAATAAGACCTTGACTCTCTAATAATTTTAGCTGCCTTGAAAGAGTAGTGTGTGTCATTTCGCCAGGCATTAACCTTAGAAGTTCA
>CAYJJM010000012.1:8799-18104 GCA_964370515.1 uncultured Oscillospiraceae bacterium
GTATAGTTTTATCAGAAAGCAAATATAAGATATAAATAGACCACTTTCCAGACAATAATTTTTGTGTTGTAACATATGGACAAATTCCGAATAAATCTTGTGACATAATTGACAAATCCTTTCTTACGTTCAACGGAGATACCGGTATCAAAAAATATCGTACTTGCTTTATTTATAGCACAAGACTATAATAACACATAGAAAGGGAAAATGCAAAAAAAATAATTTTAATTTTACATTTAGTTTTGCAATTTACTTAGGAAAAGGGTAATAATAAACTAAGTATACAAAACAGGTGCAATAGTTATTTTATAAACATAAAGCCAAAACCCAAAGATAAAGATTTTATAGAAAAGTAAGAAAAGGAGAAAAAAATGAAAAAAAGATTAATTGTACTGATAATGATAGTGACCCTAGGATTGGTGGGAGGACTTTCGGGGTGTTCCAACAGTTCAGAGCAGGAGGTTTTGAGAGTAGGAATAGATTTGAAATTCCCCCCATTTTCATACATAGATGATGAAGGAAACCCTGCAGGCTTTGAGCCAATTATTGCAGAGGCTTTTGGCGAATACTTTGGTATGGAAGTGGAAATTGTTAACACAGATTTTTCTATGCTCATAGCAGCATTAGATACAGGAGATGTTGATATCTTAATTGCAGACATGTCTGAAACCCCAGAGAGAGCAGAGAAGGCAGATTTTTCTGACCCATATAGATACACTAGCACCCTTGCTTTGGTAAACAAAGACTTCGCAACAGAGAATAATGTTACAGATAAAATGAGCCCAGAAGATTTCTTCGCACTTTCAGGAGCCAGATTTGTAGGCCTTTCAGGAACTATTGGAGTTTCAATACCTCAAAGCTTTGGAGTGGAGGTAACAGAGGTGACAGAAATTGGAACCGGTTTACTAGATATATCCAATAATAATGCGGATATTTTGGTGGCATCTAATGAAATACATGGCTTCCATGCAGCAGATAAAGAAAACACAATTGTTTATAGTGGAATAACAGATCAAGTTGCATCTAGGTTTGTAGTGAAAAAAGGCAATGAAGAACTTCTTGAAAAAGCAAATGAATTTATTGCTTATATGTATGAGGAAAACGGATTTTATGATAGTATAAGAGAAGAGTATGATGAAATAATAGGAGAATTTTTGCAAAATGATTCTCTAGGACTAGATTATATCATTTATCCTGCCCAAAAATAGAAAAGCAATAAATCGTAAAGTATAAAAGGCAGAGACGCAAAATATAAAAGGCAGAAAGTCTTGGTAGAGAATGCCGGTTGTAAAAAAATAAGACAGAAAGAATTTTAAAGTTATTAAACCTAAAGTTCGTTGTGGATAAGGCGTTTACCCAACGAACAGAAATAGGCGAAGTGCAAAGTAAGGATGAAGGATGAAGAAAAAAAGAGATACATTACAATACTCCCTAGTAATATTAGGATTTGCTATATTAATTGGAATGGCATTGACTTTTACTATTGAAGAACCTAGGTATGATTTAATTCTTCATAGTTCAGATTTGCTGCTAGAAAGCTTTGTGGTTACTATTATATTAAGTTTAGTGACATTAATAGGTGCTCTTGTTCTAGGCTTTGCCATATTTGTAATGATGCGCTCAAAAATTACAATAATAAAGGCAATATCAGAGGTGTTCAGTGAGATCATAATGGGGACACCTCTTTTGGTAATGATTTTTCTAATTGTATATCCTCTCGGACAAATAATAGATAGTGACAGCAAACTTCTTCTAGGAACCTTGGCCATGATCTTGTACAATAGTCCGTATATTGCAAATGCTTATGAAACCACAGCAGCAGTTGTAACAGAAGAGCAATATACCGTCATGGATTTATATCAGTTTAAATGGTATCAAAAATATATGTATATAATATTGCCTCAAATGATTAGGCCTTTTATCCCCTCTTTAGTAAACAATTTATCTAGCGTGATAAAAGGATCAGCTCTACTAAATGTTATATCAATAAATGAAATAACATATATGACCACAGTAATTTCAAATAAAAATTATGCCGTTATAGAAGGATATTATGTGATGTGGATACTGTATCTAATTGTAACAATTCCTCTGTCTATTTTGGCAAGATATATTGGTAAAAGGGTGAGCAAATGAAACTAAAAATAAGCAATTTAAAAAAATTCTATGGAGAAAACGAAGTTTTAAAAGGAATAGATTTAGAAATAAAAAATATTAATTCCCTAGGAATTATTGGAGAATCTGGCTGTGGAAAATCAACACTCCTTCGGCAGGTGGCAGGAATTGAAAACCCAGAAAAAGGAGAGATTTTCATAAATGGGATATCGCCAATTGAAAAGAAGAAAGAATTTCAAGAAAAAATAGGTATTGTTTTTCAGAAGAATAATCTATTTCCTCATTTGACGATAAAAGAAAATATAACTCTTATACTCCACAAAATAAAAAAGAAGGATAAAGAAGAAAGCGAAAGAATAGCAGAAGCGTTGCTTAAGCAGCTATTTATTGAAGGGGAAGCGGACAAAAAACCAGCAGAAGTTTCTGGTGGGCAAGGGCAAAGAGCTGCAATTGCTAGAGCTTTGGCCACAGAACCCCAAATTCTATTTTTGGATGAGCCGACAGCGGCATTAGATCCCATATTGACAGAAGAAGTTTTAAAAGCAGTTAAAGGATTAAAAAAAGATGGAAGAGATTTTATATTTGTTACTCATGAGGTAAGATTCTTGAAAAAGTTCGCTGACTATATTGTTTTTATGAAAGATGGTAAAATACATGAGCAAGGAGGAAAAGAGTGTTTAATTAACCCTAAAACCATAGAGTTGGCAGAATTTATAAAAATACACAATGAAGAAGAAAGATTAAACAAAAAAGGATAACCCCGCTAAACACCATAAAGAGAATAAAGAGAAAATTTACAAGAGCAAGTGAATCAAGAAGATGAAGAAAAAGTATCAAGACTAAGAACATGAAAAAAATATCAAGAGCAGCTAGAACATGAAAACCCATCAAGAGTAGCAAGAAAAAATGTGCTTGAACTGCAGTTGAAGAAAAGAATTGAATTGCACTCTAAAAATGCACTTGAAGAAAAAAATTGATGAATTTGAAGAAGAAAATGTACTTGAAGTCGTACAAGAGAGTGTGATATAATAAAAAAGGTTCGCTTGTGAACCAGAAATAAATAATGCAAAGAAAACTCTTTGTAAAAACAACACAAGGTAGGCTATTATAACATGGAGAGGGTTGAAATAAATGAAGAAAAAGGAAGTCTATATTCTTCTTAGCAATGTAAAAACAAATATAGGTCGTCTAATTGTGCTTAGGGGAAAACTGAATTTTCTAAGCAAAAAAGAAGGTGCAGTATATTCTCATGTATCCATATCCTTGGATAAAAACTTTGAAAATATGCAATCATTTTCAAGAAAAGAGATGCATAATCCATTTAATGCAGGACTTGTAAAGGAAAGCATAAAAGAAGGCCATTTTAAGAAGAACAGGGAAAAAGGAAACATTGCAATTCTAAAAATAGAGGTTCCGGAAGAAAAGTATTTAAAACTAGCGCAGAGCATTGAGGAAAATTGGAAAAACAAAAATAAGTTTAATTACAATTATCTAGGAGTTATTGTAATGTTGTTTTTTGGAATCGGAGTAAAAAGAAAAAATAGATTTTTTTGTTCTGAATATGTGTCCACATTATTAAAAGAAGCAGAAATCTTAAACTCCACTTATAAAGAATGCCACCACATTAGACCTTTTGACTTATATGATGTCTATAAGCCACAAATCATATATGAAGGCAATATTAAAGAGTATATTGCATAAAAAAATCAATTAGAAAATTAAGCATTAACAAACCAAAGCAACAAGAAATTGTTGCTTTTTTATTGGAGGGAAAGGAAGCGCACAAAAGCAAGCATAAAATTTATTGGTGTATTTATGATATTGCAAAAATGTGCATATGATTGTATATTAATAGTGTAATTAATATTTTAAGGCGATAATAAAAATTTAGGGGGTATTGTTGTGTCAACACAAATTGAATGGATAGAAGGAACACCGTTAGCTGTAGAAATTCAAAAGATTTATTTTGTTTCACCGCATACCCATGAGGATGTAGTGGAAATAACCATGTGCCTCTCTGGGGAAATAGAGTTTTCGTATTGTTTTGAAGAGTTTACTTTGAGAGAGGGAGAGTTTCTTTTGGTAGATAAAGATGTTCACTTTTTATCAAGCAAAGGAGGGGTTTCTGTATCGTTTTATTTTGATCTTAAACACTTTGAAGAAAAGTACCCTCATATTACTAGTCTCATGTTTGTGTGTGAACATACTGCAGAAAGTAAAATACCATATAATACAGAAAGGCATAAGCAGTTAAAACTTACTTTATTAGCATTGCTATCATATATTTTGGGAGAGAACGAAAATGAAAAAAATTATAAGGAAAGGATTATTTCAGCTGCGGAGAAAATTTTAGTGACCATTATGAACAACTTTGATATAATATTTTACTATAAGCCAGAAAGATATATAAAAAGCGAGATGCTCGTAAGGTATCAAATGGCAATAAAATATATGTATGATAATTATTGGAAAAAAATCACACTTGGAGATTTGGCAGATTACTGTGGAATTAGTGAAATATATATGTCTGAATTTCTCAATAAAATGACCATTGGGTTTAGGGCAATTCTTGGATATGTTAGGACGGCAAAATCAGAAGGGTTTCTTATGAATACGGATCTGACCCTAACGGAGGTTTCAGAACGATGTGGATTTTCAGATACTAAATACTACTACGCAGCATTTAAAAAATGGTATGGATGCACCCCTGGGGAGTTTAGAAAAAAATATAAAAAGGAAATGGGGAAAGAAAATATTGAGATAACCCTGGATAGAGAGGATATAAAAGAACCTTTGAATCACATGATAAAAAAACAAATAGAAAGCATGTATGTATAGCTTACCTTTTATGCTGTTTTAAGGTTATTTAATATAGAAAATGCCTATAAAAATCATTGCAAAAACTGTCCGATGTATTATCATAATAGTATAAATATATATTACCAAGATAGGAAAACTTTGTGATAGGAGGTTATATTATGAAAGAAGAAAAAATGATTTCTAACTCTGAAGTTGGATTGAAAAAAAGTCTAACTTTACCTTTGCTAATAATGTTTGGATTAGCATATTTAGCACCGACCGTTGTATTTAATTACTATGGTATATTTGCTACTGCAACAGGGGGAATGTACACTCTCGCCTTTGCTATAACTACAGTGATTATGGTATTTACTGCTTACAGCTATGTTCAAATGGTTAAGGTTTACCCAGTTGCAGGGTCTGCATATACTTATGTAAACAAATCTGTTCAACCACATGTTGGCTTTATGACAGGTTGGGTATTGCTACTTGACTATTTGTTATTGCCTATGGTTTGCTATTTATTATTAGGAATTTATATTAACTCATTCTTTCCTGCGATTCCAGTTTGGGCAATAGTTATAGTTGTAGCTGCAATAGGAGCAGTTATCAACATTTTAGGTGCCAAAACAGCAGGCTTGATTAATACTATTATAATTGCAGCACAAGTTGGAATTACTTTGTTAATTATTATAGTAGTTGCAAAATATGTTACAGGTGGCGGAGGATCAGATACATTAGTTGATGCTACAGCTATATATAACCCTGAAACATTCTCTATGGGTGGTATTTTAACTGCGTCTGCGGTTTTGTGTGTGTCCTTTGTAGGGTTTGATGCAGTAACTACTATGGCAGAAGAAACTAAAGAACCAAAGAAAGTAATGGGAAAAGCAGTAATGGGCGTTGCTATTGGAGCAGGAATAGTATTTGTTATTACTTCTTACTTCTTGCATATAGGTTGGCCAAATGCTTACAATGAAATTCAAGACCCAGATGCTGGTATTTTTGAATTTTTCCCTGCAATAGGAAATGAGTGGCTTGGCAATATATTCTTTATCGTTGATAATTTCGCAACATTTATTTGTGCTATGGCTGGAATGGCAGCGGTTTGTAGAATTTTATATGCAATGGGAAGGGATAACCTGCTTCCAAAAGGTTTCTTTGGAAAATTATCGCCTAAGTTCCAAACTCCAATAAACAATATTTTATTGACAACAGGAATTGCTCTAACTGCATTATTCTACCAAGATAACTTGTTTGGTGCTGCTTCATTAGTTTCATTTGGTGCAGTAATCGGATTCTTTATGGTTAATTTATCTGTTATATGCCATTACTTTATAAAACAAAAAATGAGAAGCGGAATAAGTCTGGTTAAATACTTAATTGCGCCTGGAATTGGAATGATAACTTTGGCAGTTGTGTTTGTAAACATTGAAACTTCTGCAATGATTTTAGGAAGTATATGGTTAGTAATTGGGTTAATTTATCTTGGAATAAAAACAAAAGGATTTAAAGAATTGCCAAAAGAAATGACTTTTGACGAAGAATAAAAATAAAGGGGTATGGTGTGAAAATAGGATGTTTCACAATTTAAAATTAAATATTTTAAATAGGAGTTCTGTGCCTTTGAAGTCTAAGCAACATCAATTTTGCTAAAGGCAAAAAAATTTACCAATGGTAAAATAGGTAAAAACTCAGAAAGGTATGTTTAATTAATATGAACGCAGTATTAAAAAATGCCAAAATATATACATCTAATGAAAATTTAAAATGGGCAGAAACAATAGTAATCTTAGAAGATGAAATTGTTTATATTGGTGACAATGAAGAAACTAAATGGAAACATTTAGTTTCTTCAAATACAAAAGTTGTAGATTTAAAAGGGAAAATGGTTATACCAGGAATTATTGATAGCCATATTCACCCAGCAATGATAAGCCAAAGTAATTGGCATATAAAGTTGCCCTGGACAGAAGATGTAAATGTTTTACTTGACTTTATAGAAGACTATGCAAAAAAACATCCAAAAGAAGAGATTCCTTTTCTATATTTTGAATACTACCCAACAACTATGTTTGGTGACAAAGGTCCCACAAAAGAATTGCTAGATAGGGCTGTTTCAGACAGGCCTTGTTTGTGTCAGGATTTTGGGGAACACTTACATTGGGTTAACTCCAAAATGCTAGAGTTGATGGAGGTTACCAAAGAAACTCCAGATCCTGTGCCTGGCTTAGAAATGTTTGTAAGAGATGAGGAAGGCGAACCAACAGGATGGCTAAAAGAACTTGTTTGGATGCGATTTAGTGAAAAGCTTTTTGAGAATATTGGTTGGGTACCACCAATTGAATTAAATGAAAAAACTATGGAACCCTTTTTTAAATTCTTAGAAGAACATGGAATTACTGCCATTGCAGATGGTATTACAGAGGGCGAAGAGCAAGTAAAAGGTATATACAATTTAGAAAAAAAAGGCAAGCTTAATGTATACTTTGACGGATTCATAAGATTCTGGGGAATAAAAGATTTGCCAGAAAAAATACAAGAAGTCAAAAGATTACAAAGGAAGTATGGAACTGACCATATAAAGTTAAACAGCGTGAAATTGTTTTTGGATGGAACAAATGAATCTGGAAACAGTGCATCTTTGCATCCTCATGTAAATGATCCTACCAAAACAAATTATGGAGAAATAAAGATGGAAGAAGAAGAACTTATAGAGTGTTTTCTTCTTTGCAACAAAGAAAAAATAGATATGCAAATACATGTGGTAGGAGATAGGGGATTTAGAGTTGCTTGTAATGCTGTGGAAAATGCTCAAAAACAAATAAGAGTAGATGACGAAGAGTGGGTAATGCAGGTTATTTTAGCTCATTGTGAAGTGGTGGATCCAGAGGATATGGAAAGACCAGCTAAACTTGGAATAACAATAAATTGGTCTTGTCACTGGTCTGGAGGATATTTTGGTGAAGAAGGGCTTAACTATTTTTCTCGAGAAAAGTGGGAACGCATGTACCAATTCAACCCTATGATAGAAAGTGGAGCTTTGGTTGCTTTTTCAAGTGATGTAGTAACAAACTATGAACTACATAGGGCAGATCCATTTTTTAGTATGCAGGTGGCTGCCACTAGAATTGATCCTGAATTTCCCTTAGATCCAGACAAGTACCCAAACAGTATAAGACCCCCTTATTCTGCTAGAATTGAAAGAGAAACATTACTTAAAGGATACACAATTAATGGAGCAAAACAACTTAGGTGGGATAAAATAATGGGCTCTATTGAAGTGGGAAAAAAGGCAAACCTTAATGTAATATCAGATGATTTTTTCAAAGTTTCGGAAATGGATCTTAATAAAATAAAATTTGAAGCAGTAATATTTGAAGGAAAGATAATTTCTGGTGAACTTTAAAAATAAACTACAAAATTAAATTGAAAATTAAGTGACTTCCTTAACAAAATCGCGTCTAATAGTATTTTTTTAAGAAAAAAAGGGCAGATGTATAATTTTACATTTGCCCTTAGTTAATTGCAAAAATACACTTTTTTGATAAACTAGTGTGGCAGATTGTTTAAATAAAAATTACTATATTTGCTATATAGCCAATATTAAATAATATATACGCAGGGGAAAGAGTAAGGAGCATAAATATATGATAAGTAAAGAAAATAAGTGTATGGAAAAAATAAAAAAAAGAGGAATCAGCGGATTTACGCTTATGGAGATAATTGTAGTAATAGCAATAGTTGCTATTTTGGTAGCTATTGCAATTCCAACTCTTACAGGATATATAGAAAAGGCAAAGGAAAGTAGTGACCTGCAAGTTGCCACGAATATTGTCAGGGCAACCCAAACCAGTGTAACGCTATATTCGGCATCAATGCCAGATGATGCGGTAATAGAGGTGCTCTGGGCTACAGGCTATGGGGCGTCTTCAGGACATCAAAACAAATTGCTAATTCGTGAAGTGACAGGAGGAGCAAGAGTTTCGGAACTAAGGCCTGCCGATTATGGCGGCTCAAAAATTTCTACTTCAACTCTTCAAAAGATTCAAGAGTCAGTTATTGAAACTATGGGATATACACCAGTACATACAGCATGGGGAGACGCATATGCATTTTTGGAAGTAGTAAAATCCGATGTTGCAAGGGAAAACAACTTTGCATTTCATATCAATGTAGGAACAGGGGAAGTGGCTCTGGCATATCACTCAGTAGATGGGACGAAAAATATTTGGATAGATGAAATAGGAGTAAATATTACTCCTGTGCCGTAAATTGTACCGACCCCAAAAGTTAGACTTAAAAATCTAAGAATTAGGAGGTCGGTATTTTTATGGCAAAATATAGTTATGAATTCAAATTAAAAGTAGTGAAGGAATATTTATCCA
>CAYJJM010000013.1:0-2736 GCA_964370515.1 uncultured Oscillospiraceae bacterium
GATATTAACGATGCAATTCAAGTCTTTAAGTAATCCAAGCCTCTAATATATATTTATTTGAAATAAAAAACCATCTTTTTTGGGATGTTTCCAATTAAGATGGTTTTTTTGTTGTATCTTTGTGCTACTTAATGTTTGCGATTTGCGATTTTATAGAATCTTACTGCACAATTTTAGTTTTCAGATTCTTTTGCATGGTCAGCTATGATTTTTTCTGCAAGATTTCCAGGAACTTCATCATATCTTTCTAGTTTCATCTTGAAACTTCCCCTTGCTTGAGTCATAGCTCTTAAAGTTATGGCATAATCAAACAATTCTGCTTGAGGTGCTTCTGCTATAACTACCTGGCCACCTTTTGCAAGAGGTTCTCCTCCTAAGATTCTTCCTCTTCTCTTGCTCATATCTCCCATAACATCTCCCATATATTCATCTGGGATTACTATTTCCACATGCATAATAGGCTCTAATAGACAAGGTTTAGCTTCTGAAATACCTTTCTTAAAGGCTAGGGATGCAGCGATTTTGAAGGCCATTTCATTTGAGTCAACATCATGGTATGATCCATCATAAAGTTCCGCTTTAATGTTTACAACTTTGCAACCTGCCAAAGGCCCTTTTTCCATAGATTCTCTAAGCCCTTTTTCTATTGCTGGTACATAGTTCTTTGGAATAGATCCACCAAATAAAGATTCTGCAAATTCGAATTCTTCTTGACTTGGAGAAAACTTAATATGAACATCCCCATACTGCCCTGCTCCGCCTGACTGCTTCTTGTGTTTACCTTGTACATCTGATGTACCTTTTATAGTTTCTCGATATGCAATCTTTTGAGGTACAATTTCCATATCAACACTAAACTTATCTTTTAGCTTGGAAATTACAGTGCCGATTTGTATATCACCTTGTCCCCCAAGTAAAGTCTGATGTGTTTCTACATTTCTTTCTATGATAAAACTTGGATCTTCTTCTCTTAGTTTATTAAACCCAACTCCTGCTTTTTCCTCATCTCCCTTTGACTTAGGCTCTACCGCAACATAATATGTTGGTTCAGGGAACTGTATAGGTGGAAATTGTATTAATTGGTTTTTCATGCACAGAGTGTCACCTGTTTTTGTATGTTGCAGTTTTGCAATGGCAACAATATCTCCTTCTTCTACTTCTGAAGTATCTTCCCTATGCTTTCCTCTTAGGAAGAACATAGTTCCCAATCTTTCAGCATGTTCTGAAGTTGAGTTATATATTTCTTGTCCTGATTTCAGTTTTCCAGATATAACCTTTACCAGTGAAACTTTACCCAAAACAGGATCTACTATAGTTTTAAATACAAATCCAGCCAAAGGTCCGTCTGGATCTACTGTTACTGTAATATCTTCACCTGCACCATTTACAGCTGGGTACTCTGCATGATCGCTGGCCTTAGGAATAAGGTCAATAAGTTTTTCTAATAATTCACTTACTCCTTCTCCGCCTGTTGCCGAGCATGTAAATACAGGAGAAATTCCTCCTTGGGTAACCGCCAAAGACAAACCTTTTTTAAATTCTTCTGCTGTAAATTCTCCTGCTTCAAAGTATTTATCCATAAGAGCTTCATCTGCTTCTGCAATTAGCTCATTTACTTCTTCTTTGTTGTTAATGTCTACAACTGTATGACCAAATTTTTCTTTTAACTCTCCAATTGTTTTTTCAACATCCACATTATCCTTATCAATTTTATTAATAAGGAAAAATCTTGGAACCTCAAACTCTTTGCAAGTATCCCATGCTCTTTCTGTTCCTACTTGTATTCCTGCTGCTGCATCTACTAGAATAACTGCTGTTTCTACCGCTCTCAAAGCAGAGTCAACCTCTCCAATAAAATCAAAAAAACCTGGAGTATCAATGAAGTTAATCTTAACTCCTTTGTACTTCACAGGCACAATAGAACTAGAAAGAGAGTGTCCTTTTTCTATCTCTTTCTTATCGAAGTCAGAAACTGTATTCCCATCTTCAACTCGACCTAATCTGTTAATTTCCCCTGTAGCCAACAGGGCTGCCTCAATAAGGGTTGTTTTACCTACGCCGCCATGCCCTGCTAACGCGACGTTCCTAATTGTGTCGTTTTTAAAGCCTTTCATATGAGACCTCCTAAACTTTATTTCAAACTATAAATTACTAAAATTATACTCTTTTACCATATAAATAGCAAGGAGTATACAAGAAAAGAAAAAAGAAAAAAATATTTATAAGAAAATTTAAAAAAATCCTATCTCCTTGGTAATGAATTCCAATATATTACGCCACTTAATACATATTTTTTTTTGCATTAAGTGGCGTGTTTTTTTGTGGTTATACCAATTATTTTGCTAGTTTAAAATGCTTTTGTAAAATTTTATTTATTGTTTTTCATTTAAGGTTTCTGCTTTAAAGTCTCTCACTATATGGAAAATATCTCTAAATCCAAGAATGCCTAATAACAGAATCATTACTACTCCCATTCCAGCAGCCAACCATACCATCATAATTCCTGCAAATTCTACATGGAATAAAAATGCTAGTACATAATGTAACCCAAATACAGCAAATACTATTGTCCAAAAAGCTTTTTCAAATCCTTTGCTTGCTCCTAACCAACCAAAGAATCCAGGTTTTATTGCTTTGTCAACTACATTTGCCTTCACTTCAGCTCCTAAATCATTAAAATGTGTTGCTTTGGAAGCTTCATACTCAGGTTTTGTTGCAAGAGAAACAATAATCATT
>CAYJJM010000013.1:2746-7528 GCA_964370515.1 uncultured Oscillospiraceae bacterium
ATCATTATCGGAATAGAAAAGGCCAATCCTACATGAGCAGCATGTAGTCCATGCATCATACTTCCTGGACTACCTGTAGTTATCCATGCATATATTGCCCACGCAAGGGCTACTGAAGTTCCTCCTATGCAAGATGCCATTGCCCCTGGAGTAGTGGCTCTTCTCCAAAACCATGCTGATAAAATTGGCGCCAATAACCCTGAAACTACCAATGCCTGGGCTAATGTCCAAAGCGGCACTAAAATAGGAAGCCACAATGCACATACAATACCCAAAACAATTACAACAACTACTGACATTCTGCTTGCGAATAGCATTTGTTTTTGTGAGGCATTTTTGTTTAGTGATTTTTGATATATGTCTCTTGTAAGAATTGTTACCCCATTCATTGCAAAGGATGAACCACAAGAGATAATAGTCATTAGTAATCCTACTAAAATCAAGACAGCAATCCCAACTGGGAACTGAGTTGTAGCAAACCAAGCATAAAATCCATCATTGGACATTCCTTCAGGAACCATAAACAGTCCAGTTGCTGCACCTACTGCGATTGACATTCCTGCCAAAAACGGAAGCACATTATAATATGAACCACCCAAAATGGCAAGTTGTGCATTTGAACTTACTCTAGGAGTTTCTCCAACATAAGCCCACATATATCCCCATGGGTCTACTAAATAAAATAATCCCATAGTAATAAACCATACACTTACTAATCCAAAGTCACCTTCCCAAATACTCATAAATTCTGCTGGTAATGTTGCCTGCATAGTTTGGTATACTTCTGTTGGACTACCAATAATTTTAAATGCAGCAAGTGCAAATAACATAATACCAACTGATTGAAAAAGTCCTTGAATAAGTTGATTAACCATTGCTGAGTATTGGCCACCAGTAATCATGTATAGCAATATAACTCCCGCAGATACAGCTACTCCAACAGGTAATGATAATTCTAGAACCACATTTAAAGCAACTGCGATTGCCAAGAATTGCATTCCAGTAAGTATTGCCGGTCTTAGGAAAGAGCATAAACCTACAGGCAATCTCATTCCTTCACCATATCTTGCACATGCAAAGTCTGCAATTGTAACAGCCCCTGTTTTACGACCAAAGTAATTCAGCCTTCTAGCAAAGAGAACAATAAACAATGTAGTTCCTCCTACCAAAAATAAAGAAGTCCACATTTGTCCAATTCCACCTGCGTATCCAAGGCCTGTATATCCGGATACACTAGCACCTCCTACTGTACCGCCCAAGTATGAACTTGCCAGTAGCCAAAACGGTGCTTTTCTTCCTGCTAGTAGGAAGTCATCTGATGATTTAACCATTCTTTTAAACCATATTCCTAATAAAATGAATATGGAAACCATAATTACTAATATTATTGCGGTTAAAGTTATAATAGTATTTTGCATTTTTTCCCCTTTCTTTTTAACATTCTATTTTACAACAACAAATTTAATTCATTATTGAATTAACAACATTTATATACTTTCCGAAAACTAATTTTATGCTTTAAGTGATTTTCTCCCGTATACCTCTAAACAGTTTAGTTTAGTTTAGTTTAGTTTAGTTTAGTTTAGTTTAGTTTATTCCATGCCTTCAATGATTTTTCCTCTGATCCTTCTAAGCAACTCAAACCATTTTAAGCTTTCAATAAGTTTTCCTTAAATATTAATATTTATTTATCCAGTTTCATTATGGTATCTATTAATATTTCTGTACCAATAACAATATGTTTCCATTCTGTATGTTCTTGAGGGCAATGACTCATCCCATTTACACTGGGAACGAAAAGCATTCCTGTAGGAAATACTTCATTAATGAAAACTGCATCATGACCCGCCCCAGAAATAATATTTTTGTATTTCACTCCATTTTCTTTGGCAGATTCCTCTACTGCCGCAACAACGTCTTTATCAAAAGAAACCGGATCTGCTCTCCAATATTTTTCAATGTTTACAGCTACACCTTCAGCTTTACATATTTTTTCTATAGTATTCCTAACATTTTCTTCTAATTTGGTAAGCCCTTCATCTGTATGATATCTCATATCAACGCTAAAGTATGCTTCTCCTGGAACAACATTTTTGCTAGCTGGCCTTGCTTCCACTATTCCAAAGGTAATCAAAGCTGGCTCGCCAAATTCAACTGCGACTTCTCTTATTTTGAGCATAACCTCAGCTGCTACAACTAGAGCATCTTTTCTATAACTCATTGGTGTTGTTCCAGCATGATTTGCTTGTCCTGATATTGTTATATCCAGTCCTGTAATTCCAAGTGCTCCTGTAACCACACCAAAGTCGCATCCTTCTTCATCTAAAACAGGTCCTTGTTCTATATGTGGTTCCAGATAATACTTGGCTTTTTTTAGCCTATTTTCAATTGAACCTGCATAGCCTATTCGAGTCAGTTCGTCGCCATATCTTAGTCCATCCTTATCTAGCTTATCTAAAACCCAGTCTCCTTCAAATTTTCCTGCCACCACACCACTGGCTAGCATAGGAGGCACAAATCTTGCTCCCTCTTCATTTGTCCAGTCAATTAGCACAAGTGAACTCTTTGGTTTTATTCCAGCATCTTTGATAGAAGCAATAGCCTCAAGTCCTGCCATCACACCATAAAATCCATCATATCTGCCTCCATCTGGTTGAGTATCCATATGTGAACCTATGCAAATAGGCAAGGACTCACTATCTGTTCCAGGATATTCTCCATAAATTGTTCCCATATCATCAACTTTGATTTCCATATCCAGTTCTTTCATCCATTGAACAAGGAGATCTCTCGCTTCTTTATCCGCATCACTTAAAGCAAGCCTCATCATGCCGTCTTGAGCAGACACTGCAATGTTATTGATTCTATCCATCCTGTTTTTAAGCCTTTTTTCATCAATTCTCATGACACATTCCCTTCTTTTTTGAAAAGTTTTAACATTTACTTTTATTTACATAATCTATAATAAGCAAAAACTATGCCATTTTTTTATTTTTTTAAAACTGGCATAGTTTCATAGTATTTACTCATATACAATTTGTATTTTCTGTTTTTTTAATTCAAAAAAGACTTATTCCCCGTTTTTCTACAAAAATCATTAATCTTTTAATTCATTTTAGAATTAAGGTTGTAGCATTGCCTCATGCAAAATAATTAATCTTCTTCGTTTTTAAGGATATATTTTGCTATTTTCCTATATGCACTTGTTTGACTAATTCCAAGAATCTTTGCAACCTCATAACTGTTATTATTTTTTTCGTATGCTGCCTTGATTAAAGCTTCTTCATATTCTTCTATTTTTTCATTTAAATTTATGGCATTTCCTAATTTGATGTTTTCAACCCCTTCTTCTTCCAAAACATCTCTAGTTTCTAAATTTTCATAAATACGCCGCCCCATAACAACTTTCTTTTCGCAATAGTTTTCTAATTCTCTTAAATTCCCCAACCATTTTGCTTCTAACATTTCTTTTGCTTCTTCCTCTGTGAGAACATACTTGGCGTTATGCTTTTCGCAAAATTTCTTCAAGAAATACTTTGCCGCAGGCAAAATATCTTCAGGGCACTCTCTCAAGGAAGGGATATTGATGGACATAACATTAAGTCTATAGTATAAATCTGCACGAAAAGCTCCGCTATCAACTAACTCTTCCAACTTCTGATTAGTTGCCGATATAACCCTAGCATCAACTTCAATTTCTGTTATTCCACCTACCCTTGTTATTCTTTTGTTTTGGAGAAAATGCAGTAACTTTACTTGTAGCATTAATGGAAGCTCATTAATTTCATCAAAAAAAATCGTACCTCCATTTGCTATTTCTATTAATCCTTGTTTTCCTTTTCTATTCGCCCCCGTAAAGGCACCACTTTCATACCCAAACAATTCACTTTCCAATAAATTTTCAGGTATTGCACCACAGTTTATTTCTACAAATTTTCCATTCCTTGTTTTTCCACAGTTATGAATATATCTACTCAGAACACTTTTCCCAACACCAGTTTCCCCTGTTATTAGTAGGTTCATGTCTACATCTTTTATACATTCCAAAGTTTCTGCAATAGCCTTCATCGATTCTCTCTCTTTGACAAGAAAATCTTCAATACCTCCATTAAATTCTTTGCTGTCCTGTTCTTTTTTACTTTCAGTATATTTATTAATATTATTAATTTCACTTAAAAGTTTTGCGTTTGTTACAGTTTTATAGACATTTCCTTCTTCATCCAAAATAGGAACACCTGTAACTACCGTTTCTTTCCCATTTTTCCCTTCTTGAATAATGGAAACCGTACGCTTTTCTCTAATTACTATCCCCGAAACAGAAGGTTTATAGTAACCTTTCAGTTCCAAGTCATATACATTTTTCCCCAAAACCTCCTTGATTGATCCGCCTGTGGTATGTTCAAATGCAGGATTCGCATGCAAAGTATTCCCCTTGCCATCAGCTACATATACACTATCTGGGCAAAACTCTAATATTTTATTTAGTTCTATTCCTGATTCAATTATAATATTCAGAGCTTCTATTATTCCTTTAAAATCATCCGAACATTTTTTCAACTTTTCCAGTTCAAGAAAGGCAAAATTAACTTCAGTTAATTCAGCTTTGTAATTTTCTATTTTGTTTTTAATTTCATCAATGGCAATCAGCAACTCTTTCTCTTTCATATAGTACTTCCTTCCAAATTACTAATTTTTCGTAATTCATTAGTTGATTTTATTGTTCAGGCTTTTTAATATAAATGTATTTTGAAAACGACAACAGTATAAAATTCATTTTTGAAA
>CAYJJM010000013.1:7538-17978 GCA_964370515.1 uncultured Oscillospiraceae bacterium
TGTCAAGGAAAAAACTTGATTTTGAATAACGGAAACTTGCTTTTGTCTATCCGAGAGTTTGATAGAAAGCTTGATTTTATCTAGCCGGGAGTTTGACAGAAAGCTTGATTTTGACAATTAGAAAAACAAACTAACAGCACAATAAACCAGTAACACTGCCATAATTGAATTTGTTACCTTAGCATATTTAGAAAAAAGGAGCTTAAACATAGAACCAAACATGGACCACAGAATGGTGCAGAAAAATCCAATTAAAGCAAGAAGCAAGGCAAAGAAAATCAGCAAAATAGGGCTTTCGCCATAAAATGGAAGAATATAGGCTTGCATAGACACAATGCAGTATATGTATATTTTGGGATTTATAAATTGCAATAACAAACCTGATACAAAGGCACTCTTTGGTTGATTGTCCTCAATGTTTCCGCTACTTTTCCATGTTTTATAAGCAAGATACAGCATGTATGCAGCCCCTACTATAATCATAGGAAATTTAATTATAGGAAGCAAAGAAGAAACTGTGCTGCTCAGTAGTGTACAGCCAAGCATAACCGTAGAAAAGCCAACTAAAATTCCCAAGTTAAACGGAAACGCCTTAACAAATCCTAATTTGCTAGCATTGGTCATAGACATAATGTTGTTTGGTCCCGGGGTAATTGCTGTTATAACAGCATATGTGAGGAAATTTATCCAGCTAAACATATTGATTGCCTCCTTATAGACACTGTGTTATAATTCATTAATAGTACAACATATAATTTCTTTTATACTATACTATTAGTTCACTATATCGTCAATATTTAGAAATAATTATTGCATAATTATTTTTAGAAAGGACTTAATCATGACCAAAAAAATTCTAATATTTGTGCCTAAGGGCGTGGAACTTATGGAACTTTCTCCCTTTATTGATGTTTTTGGATGGGCCTACACCCATGGTAAAATTGATGTGAACTTTTGCACCTGTGGTTTTACAAAGGAAGTACCCACCACTTTTGGTCTTAACTTTCCTGTAGAAAAGACTCTTTCTACAGTAGAGGAAATAAATATAAGTGAGTTTTCTGGTCTTGCTATACCTGGGGGCTTTGAAAATTATGGTTTTTTTGATGATGCCTTTGACCAAAGGCTTCTAGAACTTGTTAGGCTGTTTAACAAAGAAAAAAAGCCAATCGCAACTGTTTGCGTAGCTTCTTTTATACTTGCACAATCTGGTGTCCTTGTATCCAAGAAAGGAACCACATACAACCTACTCAGCGGTAGAAAGCAAAAGCAGCTTGCTACCATGGGCGTTGATGTACTGGATAGGCCATTAGTCGTAGATGATAATTTGATTACTTCTCGAGGCCCATCTACTGCACCTTTTGTTGCCTTTAAGCTATTGGAACTTATCACTTCCAAGGAAGATGTAGACAGAGTTAAAGAGCTTATGTGTTTCTAGTTTGGCAGTTTTTTTATCCAAGGTGTTCTAGCCAAAATTATAGTAACCACCAAGGCAATTGTAAATCTTCCCAGAGTTATAACCCACACATTAGCCCCTACTATGTAGAATATCAAAGCTGTTTCTATAAGTCCATGACACATGTACATAAATATTCCAATAGTCATAAAATCTCTCTTAGAAATAGGGTTTGTTTTGTTTAATTCAATTAATGTTCCTGCCCCATAGGTTACACCCATAACAAGTCCAACCAATAGGGGAAATACAGCCTTTGGGCCTACACTTATAATTTTTCCAAACCAAGAAAGTTTCTTGGCAATTTTTTCCATTATTTTTAACTTCGTCAGAATTTCTATAATTATAAAAAGAGGTATAAGCACCTTTAATAGGTTTAATATCATGGACAGTACCCCTAGGAGCATTTCGTCAAAAATAAATTCCCAACTTTGCGTCATTATAGTACACCTCCTAGCCAACCTACTAATATTCCTGTAACTACAGCCATTATTCCTCTAAGAAGTATTATCTTCCCAGCAGGATAGCCTATTTTTTGAGCCAAGGCAGATTCCACAGGAATAGAGTGAAACATAAGGGATACCATAGCAATAGTAGTAACTGCTGCTGATGTAAAATCAAATGAATTTATTGCTGCAATTACTCCATATTCATCTGTAAAGGTTCCCATTATAATTGGCAAAGATGCCTCAGATGGCAAGTTAAATATTCCCATAACAGGCTCAAAAGCCTTGCTAAGCCAATCCATTATTGGCGAATACTTAATAAGCACAACCACAAGATATATGGGCACCATTATTTTCAGTAGCATAACGGTAGTTTTTAGACCTTTCCAAATGCCATCTCTTAGTATTAATAATGCTAGTTTCATTTTTTCTCCTAGTAATTTTAGTTTTACCTATTTTAAAAATTAGCGATTTTAAAAGTCAGCCGATTTTGGAGTTCTCGGGAATGGAAGCACATCTCTTATATTTTGCATTCCTGTAATATACATTATGATTCTTTCAAATCCTAGTCCAAACCCTGCATGGGCAACTCCACCATATTTTCTCAAATCCAAATACCACCAATAGGCTTCTGTATCCAAATCTTGTTTTTCCATCTTTTCCTTGAGAACTTCATATCGTTCTTCCCTTTGGCTACCTCCGATTATTTCACCAACTCCTGGCACCAAAAGGTCACAAGCAGCAACGGTTTTGCCATCTTCATTAAGCCTCATGTAGAAGGCCTTTATATCCTTAGGATAATCTGTTACGAATATAGGTTTTTTGAAAACTTCTTCAGTCAGATATCTTTCGTGCTCCGTTTGGAGATCTATTCCCCACTTAACTGGATATTGAAAAGCCTTACCTGATTCTTCTAGTATTTCAACTGCCTTGGTGTAAGTAACTCTTTCAAAGTCGGAGTTTACAATATTATTTAGTCTTTCAACCAATCCTTTGTCAACAAAGTTGTTAAAGAACTCCATCTCCTCAGGAGCATTTTCCAAAACATAATTTACGATATATTTAATCATATCTTCTGCTACTTCCATGTTACCTTTCAGATCGGTAAAAGCCATCTCAGGTTCTATCATCCAAAATTCTGAAGCATGTCTGGCCGTGTTAGAATTTTCTGCTCTAAATGTAGGTCCAAAAGTGTATATATCTCTAAAGGCCAAAGCAAAGATTTCACCTTCTAGCTGTCCACTTACTGTAAGGCTGGTTTTCTTCCCAAAGAAATCTTCTTTGTAATCTACTTCTCCTTCTTTGGTTCTTGGAGTTTTATCAAAATCAAGAGTTGTTACCTTGAACATTTCTCCTGCTCCCTCTGCATCACTTTCTGTTATTATTGGAGTGTGTACATACAAAAATCCTCTGTCTTGAAAAAAGCAATGTATGGCATGGGCAACCAAAGATCTCACTCTAAATACCGCAGAAAAAGTGTTGCTTCTCGGTCTTAGATGCGCTATTTCCCTTAGATACTCCATAGTATGTCTTTTCTTTTGTAGTGGATAATCTGCATGAGATGGAGCCTCGATTATTATTTTATTTGCCTTTATTTCAAATGGTTGTTTTGCCTCTGGGGTTAAAATGAATTCTCCTTCCACACTAATACCTGTGGCAATAGGTAACTTTGAAATTTCTTCAAAATTTTCTGTTTCATTTTCTTCATATATAACCTGTACTGATTTGAAAAAAGATCCATCATTTACTTCTAGGAAACCAAATTTATTAGAAGCTCTGTTATTTCTAACCCAGCCTTTAACTATAATTTTTTCGCCTTTAAATTCATCAGTTTTTCTGTATAATTCTTTTATTTTGATATCCTTGCAAATTTCTTTCATTCTTTTTCCTTTCTGCTTTGTCCCATTTTACAAATGCCACTAATTGATTAAGAGGCTTCCTTTTCAGAAAACCCCTTATCATTTTAACACATTTTTATATTCTATACCACTAGCTTTAGCATTATTTAAGTTACACTTTGGCATTATTTTGAGTTATTTAAGTTACACTTTGGCATTATTTTGAGTTATTTAAGTTACCCTTAACCGCCACCCATGACTTTTAGGATCTTGATTTCATCTCCTTGGTTGACGACATACTCTCCATATTCTGCCTTTAGAAGCTGAGTTCCATTCACCCATACCGCAGGCCTTTTGTTTTGCCTTGCTTCCAGTATATTTTGGATGGTTGTTCCTTCTTTTATTTCTTCTTCTTTTTTGTTAATTATAACTTTCATTAATACTTATATCCAATCTAAGCCTAGTTTCTTAATTGTTTCTTCTTTTGGAAGTCCTGTTTTTACATCCCAATTAGCATATTCATAATATGCATCTAATGCTTTTTCGAATTCTTCTCTTGTAAGCTGCGAAACTTCTCCATCACCATAAGTTATAGGTAGGAAAGCTTTCTTTGGAACTGTATCATTTTTTCTATCCATTCCTAATTTTGCATTGAATAGCCTCATCATTACAATTCTTCTTTCACCTACTTCTTGAAGTTCTTCTAATGTTGTTTCCCAACCAATTCCATATTTGCAAAACTCTAATAAGTCTTGAGGTCCATATAGTTGCCATGATGGTCCCCATGCAAATTGGCAAAGACATAAAGTGTCTAAAAGGGAGTAGTACTTTTGTGTTGTGTAAGCAAACTTAGATTTATTGGCATCTAGTTTACCATATACATCACATTTCTCAAAGGTTTCTAACATATTTGGCCATATCCAGTTTTGGTCATCTTCTGGTGCCATTAGTGCTGGGTCATGCTCTGATGACTGGTGATCTGCTCCAAATGGATTTACAGCATAGTTTACAATTAAATTAGGTTTCATTTGTACCATGTGTGCAGGCCATTCTTGCCCTTTGGATGCAACAACTAATTCTTTTGCTTTTTCCCCAAGTTTTTCTGCTGCTTTTGCACTACCCTCTGCTAGAAGTTGTCCTATTCCTTTTTCTCTTTTTGCTATCTTAGTAATTAGCGAATTAAACACTGAAGCATTTCCAAAATTAAGTTCTAAACCATCTGTATCTTCTTTTGTTAATATTCCATTTTCGTAACAATCCATTGCCCATGCAATAGTTGCTCCACAAGAAATTGTATCTAATCCATACATATTGCAAAGCTGGTTGGCATGGCAAACTTCTGCTAGATCAGAACTTCCGCAATATGATCCAAATGTACAACAAGTTTCATACTCTGGACCACCATATTCAGGATCTGCTTTCCCCTCTATGTCTACAGCAGCCTTACATCTAATTGCACAACCAAAGCAAGTTTCTCTTTCCTTTAGTACGGTAGTTCTAATCGCTTCACCACCAATGTCTAGCCAATTATCCAATGTTCCTGCATTCCAGTTATATGATGGTAAAAATCCTTCTCCGCCATTTCCTTCTACTGTATCAGCAGAACCGTTTAAGGCAAGTCCTTCGATTACCGGATTAGCTGCCATTCTTTCTTTGATATTCAGTGTAAGAGTTTTCATTCCATCATTGTCAAATGGTTTAACAGCTGGTTTTTTTGCAACTACAAAGGCTTTTAGGTTTTTTGAACCCATTACTGCCCCCACACCATTTCTTCCATTTGCTCTACTTTTTTGGTGCATAATAGCAGAATATTTTACTAGGTTTTCTCCAGCAGGTCCAATTATTGATGCCTCAATTTTGTTTCCTAGTTCTTCTCTTAATAAATCTTCTGTTTCTCCTGTAACTTTTCCCCACAAATGTTTTGCCGATTTAAGTTGCACGTCTTCTCCGTCTATGTGGAGATATACTGGTTCCTCAGCTTTTCCTGAGAATACCACTGCATCATATCCATTGCCTTTAAGTGCCGCAGGTATGAATCCTCCTACTTGAGAGTCTCCCGCAGTTCCTGTAAGGGGACTTTTGGTCGTTACATTCATTCGGCTTTGACCACTAATAGCAATACCTGTTAGTGGAGCTACTGAGAATATCAAAAGGTTTTCCGGGCTAAGAGCATCTACCTTTGGATCCATGTTCTTTAGCATTAAGTACATTCCCAAAGCAGAACCGCCTGGATATTTTTTGTAGATTTCCCAGCTTAAAGTTTCTGTTTTTAGTTCTCCTTTTGTTAAGTTAACGTATAAAATCTTTGCGTCTTTCATAAGACACCTTTCCTTTCCTCACTTCTTTGTCCTTTTGGCTCTATAGAAGGGCCATATTCACAAAGCAAGCATCCCATAAGAAACTATTATCTTTGTCTCCTTTGCAAAAGGCAGGCGCAAAATCTCTTTTACACCCTAACGTCCTCACATACACTTTAGGCCTATGAGGATCGGAGTATAATATATGCTTATATTATACATTTCTTATTCTTATGTTGTCAATTTAATAAGTCTACTATTTCCCTACTATTTTTCTGTGTTTTGGTATTATTTTGCTTTCTTCTCTGTTCCTTTTCATTAAGCCCTATTACATTCTATATTTGCATGTATATTTGCATTTTATATTTAAATTTTATTTGATTTTTTTCTCTTTTTCCCCATTTTTATTTAATTCTAATGTATAATTAGTTGGAGAATTAGTTCCTGGAATAATAGGAGAATAAGTTTGCTAATTGAAGCCTTCCTCCTAAGTTAAATAGACAACCATATTATTAGATTTTAGGTAAGGCTACTTAATATTGTGCGAGAAAAGGCGTCAAGTAACATTGATGGAAAGCATCAAGTAATATCCAGAAAAAGTGTCAATTAATATTGAAAAAAAATTCCAAGTGATATTGATAAAAAGTGTCAATTAATATTGAAAAAAAATTCCAAGTGATATTGATAAAAAGTGTCAAGTAATATTAACAATATAATTCGTATTTTAAATTTAAGGAGAGAGTTTTTGATGGTAAAGCAATACGCAGAAGATTTGAGAAAAGAATTTCACGGATATTCTGCTGTGAAATTTAGGGCAGATATGATGGCGGGAGTTACTGTTGCAGCTGTTGCCTTGCCTTTGGCATTGGCTTTTGGAGTTAGCTCAGGAGCTGACGGTGCAGCAGGACTTATAACGGCTATTATTGCAGGTATCCTCATAGGATTACTTTCTGGTGCTTCTTTTCAAATTTCAGGACCTACTGGAGCTATGACAGCAATTTTAATTCCTGTAGTTGCTCAGTATGGGCTTGAAGGAATGTTTTTGGCAACTCTTCTTGCAGGAGTTATTTTACTAATTGCAGGTGTATTAAAAGTAGGACGGTTGGTTTCCGTAATACCCATGCCTGTAATTACAGGTTTCACTTCAGGAATTGCCATTATAATTGCACTAGGGCAACTGGATAATTTTTTTGGAACAACTTCCATAGGAGAAACTGCTGTAGAAAAAATTCTTTCTTATGGTAGTTTAGGCTTTTCTCCTGATTTGAAGGTAATGACCTTTGGAGTATTTGTGGTAGTGCTTATGTTGCTTTGGCCTAAGAAATGGCAAGCCATTTTTCCTTCTTCACTTGTTGCTATTGTTTTGGTTACGGCAGTCAATGTTTTGTTTCTAAATTGGGATGTTGCTGTAGTTGGAGAAATCCCTAGAACTCTACTTCCTGAAAACAGGTTGACCTTTGATGAAATAAATATTGAGGCACTTGTGGCTGTAATGGCTCCTGCTTTTTCAATTGCAGCATTGGGAATGATTGAGTCTCTTCTTTGTGGTGCTTCTGCAGGAAGAATGAAGGGCGAAGTTATGAACGCTGATCGGGAGCTGGTAGCACAGGGAATTGGTTCTCTAATTATTCCTTTTTTTGGAGGAGTTCCAGCAACAGCTGCTATCGCTAGAACAAGCGTAGCTGTTAAATCAGGTCAGCAAACAAGACTTACCGGAATAATACATGCCTTAGGACTTTTGATTTCAATGTTGCTCCTTGCACCTATAATGTCTCAAATTCCAATGGCAGCTTTGGCAGGAGTTTTAATTGTAACCGCATGGAGAATGAACGAATGGGTGGTAATCCATCACTTGTTTGGCAAAAAATTAAAAAGCGGTTCAGCAGCATTTCTCCTTACAATGATTGCTACTGTGGTATTTGATTTATCAATTGCTATTTTGGTGGGAGTTGCATTTGCTGTAATTATGTTCACAGTAAAAGTTTCAGGAGCAATAGAGGTGGATGTTAACGAAATTGATCCAAATAGATTTAGAAATAAGCAACTAAACTTTCACCCAAAACATGAAAAGGTAAGGGTTATATATATAACGGGAGTACTATTTTTTGGAAGTTCCGTAATAGTGAGCAATAAGTTGGAAAGCGCAATGATAGGTGCCGATGGACTGATTTTATCCCTTAGAGGACTTTCAGCTTGCGATGCTACAGGAACTCATATGCTTGTGGAGTTTTGCGAAAGAGCTGAAAAGGAAGGAATAGATATTTATTTTGCAGGAGTTCAAAAGACAGTTATGGAAGATTTAAGGCGTGCAGGAATTGTGGAAAAAGTGGGAAGCGATTGTTTTTTCTGGAGTACAGAAGATGTACTGGAATTGCTCGCAAAAGAAAATGTATAATTAGTTGTTGAAAAGAAAAGAAAGGTTCAATAAAAGTTATGGAACGATATAAGAGAAATATTGGCGCTCTTACACAAGAGCAAATTAAAACTTTGCAAAATAAAAAAATTTGTGTAATAGGTTGCGGAGGCTTAGGTGGTTATATAATTGAAGAACTTCTAAGAGTCGGTGTTGGAAGTATTACAGCTGTTGATTTTGATGTATTTGATGAATCTAATTTGAACAGACAACTTTTGGCAACCTCCAAGACCATAGGAAAAGACAAAGCTCGTGTTGCTAAGGAACGTAGAGATATTGTAAACCCTACTATTAACTTCAATGTATTCTCAGAAAAATTTACCGAAAAAAATGGTTCCACCATAATTCGTGGACATGATTTAGTAATAGACGCCTTAGATAATAGCCAAGGAAGGCTTACCCTTGCTCAAGTATGCAAAAGTCTTAAAATTCCTATTCTTCATGGAGCAATAGAAGAATGGGCGGTTCAAGTTTCCTTAATTATGCCTGATTCAAGTCTAATGGAAACACTCTACGGAGGAAATTGCTCTCTCCCACCTTCTCCTAGCAGTCTTTCTTCTACCGTTGCCATGTGCGCCTCTTTGCAAGTTGCTGAGGGGATTAAGTATTTGGTAGGCCTGCCAAATTCATTGGAAAACACCATCCTCCACTTTGATCTTTTGACAATGGACATGGAAAAAATCAAGTTTTAATTGAATTGTATCCGTAGTTTAACTAAATTAATTTGTGAGCAAATCAATTTAGTTTTTAAATATAATTGAAAGATTTTTATTTCTAGCCCGAAACTTCAATAATCGATTAAAAAAACGAATTCAATTATTTCCAAAACCAAGTTCTATCCTAATAGCTGTCATAGGTTCTCCATTCAAAGATAACGCCAATTTTCCCTTTGCCTCAAATTCCATTGGTGTCAAAACTCCCAAAGCCACCTTGTTCATTTTGTATGTATTGTCAATATTTTCTTGAGTATTTAAGTGGTCATAATTCTTTACTACTCTTTTGAACATTATCCCAGATCCATAAATATCATCAATTTCTAATTTTATATTTCTCTCTTCCTTTGTCATATTAATAATTAATATTTGCAGCTTATTCTCCTCTTGAACAAGGCAAATCCCATTTTCTTCATAAAGAATATCTCCCTTGGTTTTAGCCAATAGCATCAAAACGCCGTACAGAAAAGTAAATCTATTTTTATAAATTAAATCTCTAACAGGGACTTCTATTTTGTTGCTAGATAAGGCTTCAAAGTTCGCTTTGCTTTTGATATTTTCCCCTTTTTCCTCTAGTATTGCAACAGGTTCTATTTCTTGCAATTCTTTTGAAAACTTAAGCAATGTTTCATATTCAGGTTGACTTGTTGCTATTAAATTTATCTCTTTTTTGAATTTTTTTGGTTGTGTTTTCTCTTCTAACTTTATTTTTATTTTTTCATTTTTTTCTCGCATCTTTTGGGCTGCATATTCATTTAGCATATCCATAGCATCAGTCAAGTCAAATCCGCTCCCAATTTCTTCTGGACTTTTTTTAATACTGTCCCTATATTCTTGCGGTGATATTCCATAATACTCCAAAAAACATTTTTTCATATACTGCAAACTTGAAAATCCGCAAAACCCACTTATCTGAGTTAATAACAAATCCGTATCTACCATCATTTTTTCCGCTTCTTCTAATCGGAGATAATTTATTAACCCTTGGAAGGATGTTCCGAATTTTTTCTTTACTAAATGGGAAAGGTAATAAGAATTCAAATGTTCTTTTTCGGCTATTTCTTCTAATGTAATTTTTTGTTCCAAATTTGAACATATGTAGTTTATTATTCTCTCAATTCTATCCAAATCAATAGTTTGAATTTCGCCATAGGTTGAAAAAAAATTGTTTTTATAAACAAAAAATCCTCTAAATTTTTCAATAAGCAAAGTAAGGGTTTCTTCTATTGCTTTTTGGACTTGACCTTTGGTTGCAAAATATGCGTGTCCTACTTCCACTAACT